>PXDL01000200.1 GCA_003566395.1 Balneolia bacterium
ATCGTTAATGGTCTCAATTATGGATCGTTTTCGCAGTGATATCTTGTCCTTGAGCTCCATAAGGCAGTTTTTTATGTTATTGCGGTTCTGGGTAACCAGATGGATACCTTCACTGAACAAGGCGTTGACCAGCTCTGCAGACACATAGCATTTGTCGGCGTAAAGTTTTCCCGTGAACGCTTCGATAAACGAATTGTATTTAAGCGGCTCGCGATCATCCACATTTCCGGCCGTAAGCATAAAATTGAGTAGTTCCCCTTTATCGTTAACAATCAGGTGCAGCTTAAAACCGAAGAAGTACCCCATGGTGGATTTACCCAGCTTGGCGACTCCATCGAAGACCCTGTTACGGGTAATGCGCTTACTTTTGCACACCGGAAGCGGTGTAGAATCTACGAAAAAAATACCCGTGCATTCGCCCATGCACCTTGTTTTCACGTACAGCGCCAGCGGAAGATTAGAGGCTGCCATGAGTTCTAAAAAGCGATTATCGGAAACCGTCTTGGTGATAAGATGGCTCATGTGTACCTTAACGTATTCAGTGTAAAAACCTTCATAGTGCGGTAGCCACTATGGTCAAACAAGATCATTATGGTGATAACTTCGCTGGTTGAAGGCCTAGGTTTTCTTTTTGGTGGGTTTCCAATAATATGGGCGGCCAGGGCTTTGTAAAAGTAAATGCAGAAGGTATCTACTTGGCAAAAGTAGTCCAAGTTACCTCCGATTATTAATCGAACTCAAGTTGTTTACAAGACGAAGATAGAAAATCAGCAGAAAGTTACCTTCGTAACCTAGTGTCATGTCAATCCTCAAAGGTCGGATAGAGTCGTTTTAGCTTTATGCGGGCGTCTTCGGTTGTGAATTGCCATTTTATTTTCTTTGTCTGGCGGGTGCGAGCCGCCTGCCATGCACCGACTTGTTTTGTAACTTCTTCCATCGTTTCTATTCGTCTGTTTAAGCATTGCCCGTTTAATATTCGAAGTTCGATTTCTGCCATATTCAACCAACTTCCATGCTTTGGAGTGTACACAAACTCGAATCGATCCCACAACTGCTTGGCTTGTGCCGGTGGGAATGTCTCATACAATGCCCCCGGAGTGTGCGTGTTCAAGTTGTCCATAACCAATGTTATCTTTTCAGCAGCTGGCCAATTGTCGGCTATTTGCCGTAAAAAATGAGCCCACTGTTTTTTTGTGCGCTTCTCAGTGACCGTGACCATCCGCTTTCCGGCTAACGGTTCGCTGGCTAAAAAAATCGAGCACACTCCGCAACGACGGTATTCATAATCAAACCGGGTCGGCTCGCCTGGTTTCATCGGCAAGGGGTCTCGTGTCTCTCCAATCAATTGCTTTGGAGACTCATCCATGCAAACCACAGGGTGCAATGGGTTATACGGGCGCTTATATACTTCCAGCACGTGCTCCATAGCGGCAACAAATTCCCTGTTCTGCTCAGGAGGAATAACCCACCCTATTTGTTTCCAAGGTTTGATTTCGTTTTTATTAAAACCTGCCTCACCGTTTCATGGGATAGCTCGTCTATGTACTTCAGTTCAACCATACGATCCGCCAGCATCCGAAGCGACCAGCGGTTAAATCCTTCAGGTGGCGTTGAACAGCTTGTAGCAATAATTCGGGCCTCCAAATCACCATCTAATTTCTTTTTATAGACTCGGACAGCTTTTTTTCCGTGCAGGGCAACCTCAAGCCCTTCCTCTACAAACCTTTTCTTAACGCGGTTGATCTTTCGATCACTAATACCAAGCACACTGCTGATCTGCTCATTGGTACTGCGATTGGGCTGGTAGTTTCCCTGATCACAATTCAGCAGAATAAGCGCATTCAGGATTTTTTGAGATCGGTGAGATCCCTTGGCTTTAATCGTTTCCAGCTCGTCGCGTTCAGCTTTGGTTAAGGTGATTTTATAAGTAATCATGGCAGTTTCTTTTTAAAATACTGCTTTTTGACGACATTTCATACTTTACATGACAGTAGCATGTTTTTCCATCTTCAACGCAACTAACGGGTAAATTTCGCTGCGCTCACGATATGCTCCGCAGGCGCTGCTTGCTGGGAGTAAAATTCTGGACGTAAATGGGGCTTTAATTGATGATTTATTTGTGGGAATTTGGATTTTTTTGGTACTCAGTTAATTGTAACGCCCTGTAAAATGAATAATGTTCGCAAAAATTAATTCTTTTACTTTTTTTATTTATTCTTGTCTAATTTGTTATTATCATGTAATAAAATTAATCAATTGAGATGCAGCGCATTTCTAAAAAATGAAATACGGCTTATTTCAATATTACTAAACAACTGAAAACGATTCATACAGATATTGTTTTCCGACAAATCATATACGAAAGGAAATACAAATGAAAACAAATACTCCCCCCCCAATTCGTACTATTAATGCTTTGCATTTTTTCGGTCATTCACTTAATGCCGACAAATACACAAGCCCAAATTGCAGTCGATGAACGAATTGTTAATGATCCCCTTTTCAGTCTGCAGGATTATTTGAGTGCACACAATATACCATCAACCTGGAGAGACCATACAATTGGAAACACTCAACAAAGAATAGCTATTCATTCATTGACCGGTTTTTCTGCTAACCATGAAGATATGGTTGGCAGAACCCTTAACCCTTTTGTGTCGGGTGTTTTCCTGCCGGAGGAAGATATAGCTACAGAATTAGCCGGTATTATCGGGGCTAATGCAAATAATTCAATTGGGATAGCAGGTATTAACTGGAAATCGAAATTAAAATCATACAATGCGTTAAGAATGCGTGGACCTGGTGACGATAACAACGATCAGGCTTTTGTTTATGATGGAGTTGAATATTACTTCGATTTCGAATCACTTGAGACCATGATGAATCAGTCCATCCTAGATCAGATGGATATTAACTTGTTTACCTATAATATGCCGTCACCAAGAATTGATGAGTTAGATCCAATCGTGATTCCGCTATTTAGCCTTAATAATTTAGGAGGATTTGAACCCGTTGATCCGATGGACTTTAACCCTGAAAGCTCTTTGATGAATAAAGCGCAAAATATGCTCACTAATTTCCTATCCAGCTTTACTTCGAGCATAATTGACGGGCCTCAAGTTGGTGCATCATCCCCATTAAGAAATTTGCGAAATAAAATTGCCCAGGCCTCACTCGACCATGATGCTGTAAACGTGGCTGCTGTCGGAGATGTGAATGAAGACAGTGAACGATTGCTACATGTTATACCCGCTGCATTTGACAGCTATGTATTAACCGTTGCCGGAGCAGAGCTTATGCCCGATTATACAATACAACATTGGGAAGGGTCAATGGCAGCTCCCTACGTGGATGTGGCTGCCGTTAGTAATAATCTGGTCACGACAAGCGCCGACTCGATAAATGCTTACAACCTCGATTTCAACAGTACTACGGGTGCTGCTGCCATCGCAGCCGGGGTTGTCAGTCTTATGAAAGACGTCAATCCAGATTTAAAGCACGATGATATTGAGGAAATCTTAAAAATCACCACACAGCCAATTACAGGGAGCCCGGGTATCAATCCTGATACAGGACATGGCCTGATAGACGCAAGAGCTGCTTTGGATTACATAACTCAAAACGAAATTTTGCACGTCACTGCGCAAGCTTCAGACGTCGAAGTTCTCGAAAATGAACTCTATGGCCCGCCTTTATCAAGTTTACATTTACCCTCACCAGGTACTTTTGTGAATTTTAGTGGTACGTACAATAATTATTGCGTAATTCAGTGTGTCGGGCTAAGTGGTAGCAGGGGAAAATTAAACAGAATTGTCGGGAAAATTGATTTTGAAGGTAATTATTCTGAAGTAGCCGATGCCTGGTTGAGAATTACAAGTTCTGGAATCGATACTACGGCAGCATTTAAATCCTGACAATGGTTTCACTATCAGGATATCTATGAAAAAGCATTTGAAGTGATAGATGTAAATAACAGTTATATGACATTTGAGCTATATTATTGGGAGACTACCTTCTTCGATGGGATCGGGCGGACTATTCAAACACAGTTAATCCCAAATCCCTCTAATTTAACCATTGACTACACCGTTGCAGGAATAACCCAAGAGCCGGAACCGGTTATTCCTCAACCTGATACGCCTTATCTATCAGGTGATATAAATATAAATATGGATCCTGTGTTGAGCTGGGATAGTATCCCCGAGGCCATATCATATAAACTGGTGCGTGAATCCTACCACCCTGATGTATCGAATACCGAGATTCTTACCACAGATATTGAAGTTACAGACCCTCTATCACTTCCGGTTTTTCCCGTAGGTGGTGTTAACAATGATATCCATTATTACGTAAAATCGATTAATGCTTACGGCATAAAAAGTGACGCAAGCAATGTTGTTACTTTTTCACCCAGTCTTGCAGGAGTTGGTCTCAAGAATCCTGATGAGGCGGCTTTGAGTGAAATAAATACAACTATATATCCAAATCCATTTAATCCCACCACAAACATACAATTCAGTTTGGCCAGTGACTCGGATGTAACAATTCAAGTGTATAATCTCCTTGGCCAAAACGTTGCCACACTCGCTAACTCCCGATACAGCTCCGGAATTCACGCAGTCATATTCGATGCCACAAACTTGTCTTCAGGATTATATTTTGTGAATATTTCTTCCACAAGTGGAAGAAATGAATTTTCCAACAGCATCCACCAAATATCACTGGTGAAGTGACCTGAAATAATACTCGTTGACAGTCCCGACACCTGGTTGAATATGGTGCCGGGACTTCGTTTTCAACACTGTTTAGCCGTCAATTGTAAAATTAACTCACAAGAACTTTTTTCTTCTTTGCTGGTTAAGGTCCTTGAGAAACCTTTATTCTACTATGTTTTATCTCTTTATGCTTCGCCCCTTATACATTGCTGTTTTTCTGCTCCTTTTCTCCTGCGACGCGGTCACTACCACCTTAGACGGTGATGAAGAAGAACCTGAACAGGAGACCTATTTCCAGCGTGGGGAGTATGGCGGATCCTCTCTTCTAAATAAAGAGGATATTTACAACATCACGTTTTCCAACAACGGAGAGCGCGTTGCCATGATCAGAAGGCGCAATCCAAATGATTTTTCTGAACCGACCGGGCAGCTTTGGATTACCGATAAGTATGGCCGTAATCCGGAGTTCATAGCATCTGGCTTGGGAACAATTTCATGGTCAGATGATGACTCGCAGCTTGCGGTAACGTACAGTTTGGGGCCCGGTTATAATTTTATCTTTATCATTGATCTTGAAAAACGTACCGCAACCCAGCTAACCGGATCACCCGGGCACGAGCTTTACAGCTATACAACTGTTAATCCACAGTGGATTCCCGGTAAAACCGAACTGTTTTTAAATGTATGGACAAAATCATGGAGCCAATCCTATGATCCAGGAGTATATATTTATGATTTAGTTACTAAAGAGTACCAGGGGCCTTTAGGAAATTGGCCCCTAAGTGCATCCGCAGGTAATTATGGAGAATATTTTGTATCTGCATATAACCCTGGCGATAATGTGCTGAGAAATATGATCTATAACTTGGAAACACATCAAACAACCGATATTGTACCTGACATTCCCGGTTCTGAATATCGTATATATCGAATTCTTACCCCGAACCCGCGTGGCAGAGAAATATTACTTCAAATACGCCAGGACAACGCAGAGCAGCTGGTAAAAACCACCTCCGAGCTCGGCCATTTTAAACTGCTCACCGAATTTGGCGGCCATAATCCGAGATGGATGTCGGACGGGAACTTCGTATTCATCAGAGACATCCACAAAGCACCGGGTGCTCATAACGTACCCCACAAATACGATATGGAGACCGGCGAGATTAGCAAGCTGTGGGAGCAACTCCCCGGCTATGTGCCCGAATTCCCTCCCGTGAGCCAATTCAACCCGATACCTATACATGTAGACTGGTAGCAGCTCAGAACTCGGCTTTACGACACAGAAAAAATTTTGCCAGCAGAAACCATTCTCACCTATAATTATCTCTCACATTATTATCTTAATGAAGCGCTATTCCCTGCTTTTCTTCCCCATGCTTCTACTGCTGTTTTTCGATATTGGGCTACTGAAGGCCCAGTCTGTATATGAATGGAAAATCGGCGTTTCAGTTGACCGTACAAGCCTTGATTTAGACCGCAGCCTGACCGGCCTTAATACATTTCTGACCCCGGAAACCGGGTTCTCGGTATCAATACAGCCGGTATTCAGGGTTAACGAAGACTTTTCCCTCATAACCGGGCTGGACTACAGCTACTTTAACTACAGCATGCCTTCACTGCAGGCAGGAGCGCAGTTGGTCGAGGAAGCGGGCAACCCCCACGTTTCTTATCTAAGCCTGCCGATTCTGGTTAATATGCATTTTCTCAAAAACCTGAGAGAACTCAACTTTACCGTCGGTTTCCGCATATCCAGACGCATTGCATATACAGACGGCATTGCCCGTATTCGTACCGAAAATGTCAATACAGAAGTCACCCACTTTTTTTCGAAATTTTCGCAAGATTTCATCCTCGGCTACACCATTGGCATAGGCTATCGGCTGCCGGGAAAACCTGTAGGCATAGACCTGTTATACAACCAGGACCTCACGCCCTTTTACAACTTCCGGGACCTCGCTCCCGGCACGTTCATAGGATTTCAGTTAAACACCTGGAGAAGAAGTATAGGCTTAAGGCTGAATTATCATTTTTGAGGTGGGCTTGGCCGACTGTGGTGGGGAGATTTAAAGAATTCTTCAGCTGTTTGGGTGCTGAGCACCGTTCAGGTCGGCACCGTTGCCTGCCGGTGGCTGGCGGGGCTTTGCATTTAGATTCAGAACTCCTGTCCTGCAAACCACAAAACAGTTACTTATAAGGATTGCATCGTAAAACAGGAAGTCACATTTTTGCAGGAAAGCCCCTTCTATACAAATGCAACTTCCAATCTTCCCTTCCTCGACCAGGTTGATCAATGCAAACGTCGTTTTTTTAGAAAGTAGATCTTGTGTATTACCTGCACAACGGTTCAGCGATCTATTGCCATCAAAAGAATGACCCGGTTACCTACCGGTACATCACGGCCAACATGGTGGTTAGAAACTTGAGTTCACCCAATGAGCCGGCCACCGCATTAGGGGTCAACTCCCGCAACATTCAGCGCTATGCCAAGAGCTTACCCGAGAAAGGGGGCTGGCTGGTTCTTTCAGCTGGAACAGAAACGCATTGATGAGCAAAAGCTCACCCCGGAGAAGATGACCAGGACACAAATCAGACCCTAATCTACCAAATCGAGACACAAAGATTTACGCCAAAAAAGTTGCTATTAAGCCAATATTAAGCATAAACTTAAGGTTTTTTCTGAAAAAAAATGCATCTTACAGGAAGTCCGGTTTTCATATTCAACACCCTTCAAACTGCCTTCGCCATGAAAATCATCATCGACCGAATAGCCCAAAACGA
>PXDL01000512.1 GCA_003566395.1 Balneolia bacterium
AAATAGCCGACAAGTTCAATACCACTCCGGGCAATGTCTGGACACGCAAACACAGAATCGGTCAAAAACTTTTGGGATGTATAACGAAGCTCAGGCAAGCGTAACAGCCGACAAAGGAATCGTTTGCAGATTAAATAAAAAAAAATGTAAGGTTTCGGGTTTTCGGTACTCTTAGTACCGAAGTTAATCGCACTTTCAGAACCGGAGACAGGATAAACACAACCGATTCACCGACAGTTACAAAGGGTACATGACGCGGTTGCAGAACATTATCAGATTCGTATTTACCGTTAGATTTTTTTGAGTATGAGCCAGAATGACAATAACAAAAGGGATATCCGGGCCGAAGAGCTGATCAGGAATTACCTGAGCGGCAAGCTTACAGGGCAGGAGCAGGACGAACTTTGGGCGCTGATGGTCGAGCATCCCGATTATTTTGAACATCTGAAGCTGAATCAGGGGCTTCAAAAATTGTCAGCAGCAGGAGAGTTGGAAAATATACGGTCGGAATCAGGGGATGAAGAGAGTACGGACGATGAGTCCAATATCAGGCAGCTGTTTAGCAACAATTATACCGCATGGGTTATTGCCGCCGCCGCCGTGCTCGCTCTGGTGATTGGCTTGAATGTGCTAAGAGTCAGCAGCCCGGACAGTGCCCGTGACATGTTTGCACTTTCTCCGGATGACTCCCCGCTGATCGGCTCAATCGACCTGTTGTATTACGAATCTATTGAAGCCTACCGGGATGAACTCTCTGAAGACCCCTTCGTCCGCCAATTTGATGAAAGCCTGCTTGCGGCATTTTCAGGAGAGTATGATGAAGCCCTTCGTATTTATACAGACTTGATTCGTACGTACCCGGAGCATGAACGTATCCACATGGCTTACCTGAACTCAGGTATCATCCATTACAACCGGGAAGAGTTTGAACAGGCTTCCGGTTATTTTGAGAATGCGCTCGGATACGCCGCTGAAGATGCCGACTTTCAGGAAAAAACAAACTGGTTCCTGGCCAATTCCAAACTCCGGCTGGGTGAACTGGAAGAGGCCCTTGAAAACCTGTACGTGGTTGTACAGTATGAGGGCACTTTCATGCAGGAAGCACATCAGCTTATTCGTACGATTGAGCCGTACGTGGTGCCCGGTGCAATTCCCTGAAGCATTCATTTGAATTAATCAGGCACTTTGTTATCGTTAAAGGAATTTCGCACCATTTTTTAAATGGGGGCGAAACTCACCTTTAACTTCTGATCAATTTACCGGTACCATCCCCTGTTTTGGCAAATCCCAATTTAAACGCAGAGCTGAAAGAACACTCATTTGAGCAAAGTCTGCGCCCGCTCAAACTTGATGAATTCGTAGGTCAGCAAAAAATTATCGACAACCTGTCGGTTTTCATAAAAGCCGCCCGCATGAGAGGGGAAGCGCTCGACCATGTTTTACTTTCGGGTCCGCCCGGTCTTGGAAAGACAACGCTTGCCAACGTCATCGCAAACGAGATGAAGGTAAACCTCAGACCGACAATCGGGCCTGTTCTTGAAAAACCCGGCGACCTTGCCGGGTTACTGACGAATCTCGAAGAGGGAGACGTACTTTTTATCGATGAAATTCATCGTCTCAATCCTGTAGTCGAAGAGTATTTGTATTCGGCTATGGAGGACTTCAAGATCGATATTGTTATAGACTCGGGTCCTAATGCGCGAAGTGTGCAAATTGAGCTGAAGCGTTTTACCCTTGTTGGGGCAACTACCCGGAAAGGACTGCTTACGGCACCGTTAAGGGCGCGTTTCGGCATTGATCTCCGGCTCGATTATTATGACACGGAATTGTTGCAGCATATTGCACATCGCACGGCCCGCATTTTAAATATCGGCCTTAGCGACAGGGGTTCATTTGAAATAGCCCGTCGCAGCCGGGGTACGCCGCGTATTGTGAACCGCCTCATCCGACGTACACGCGATTTCGCAGAGGTGGCTTCGGAATCAGAAATTACCGATAAGTTGGCCGATAAAGCACTTAACGCTCTTGATGTGGATGCTAACGGCCTTGATGATATGGACGTCCGCATTCTGAACGTACTTACGCAGCAATACAGGGGCAAACCGGTGGGATTGAGTACGCTCGCGGTGGCTGTAAATGAGGAAAAGGGCACCATCGAAGAAGTTTATGAGCCTTTCCTGATTCAGGAGGGTTTTATACAGCGCACACCTAAAGGACGCATAGCCACGCAGAAAGCGTTTGAATATATGGGGGTAAAACCCGGAAGCGAAGATTCAGATTTGTTTTCCTGAGGCAGCTTTTTCAGTTCAGGGTTTCAGGCGAATAAATTCCCGGTTACATTGCTTGCACTTAAACTGTCGTGTTTTCACAAGCGGATCCAGGGCTTTTAGCCAGGAAGGGCGCTTTATACGCTGAGTCGTGCAGTGTTCCTCTTTACAGTCTTTATGCCTGGCCATTGTAAAACGACGGCTGCGCCTCATCATGAACAGCATCAGATACAATGGAAAAAGTACAGCAAAAACCAGCATTAATAGGATGATGAGCTGGGAGAGTAACGACATCATAGCTTTAAAAACTTGTTAATTTAGGCCCCGGGTTTTCAATGCAACTACCTATTATACAAGATTTTCCGGTCGAAGCAAAGTATGCCTGCCGATAATCTCATCACTTTTTTGTAAATTGGCCGTCTTTAAAATGCGTCACTCATCTCGTACTCTTCGCGATGTGCAGACGCGGCGGTTTGTGTAATCGTTCGGGTTCTTTTACAGCATATACCATTGCTTAAATAGTGAAAGATTCCGAATACGTTTTCCGGCAGATAGCTTCACTACCATATAGCGGACTACGTGTTAGAAGCAGGCGCAACCCGTTGTTCCATAGCTTGTTGCCTTAATACGTTCGCAGCTTGCATCCCGATAAATCGTTTAACCCCTTTTTTTATACATGAAGAAATTATTTACCTCCGAATCTGTCTCCGAAGGGCACCCCGATAAAGTAGCCGATCAGATTTCAGATTCAATTCTTGACTCCATGCTTGAGCAGGACCCCGACTCCCGGGTTGCCGTTGAAACGCTCGTAACCACCGGCCTTGCCGTTATTTCAGGGGAAGTCAGAACGAAGGCCTATGTGGATATTCAGGAAACCGTTCGAAAAACCATTCGCGAGATCGGTTACACAAAGAGTTCGTACCGTTTCGATTCCGAATCTTGCGGCGTTATTGTAACCATTCATCAGCAAAGTGACGACATCGCTATGGGTGTTGATGAAAACAAGGACAGCTCCAAGGATATGGGTGCCGGCGATCAGGGCATGATGTTCGGCTATGCCTGTAACGAAACAGATACTTATATGCCGCTGAGCATACAGCTTTCTCATGATTTGGTCCGCGAACTTGCCGCCATCCGAAAAGAAGGTAAGTTGATGCCCTACCTCGCGCCGGACAGCAAAAGTCAGGTTACCATCGAAAATGATGCGGATGGAAACCCTAAACGGGTTCAGACTATCGTTTTGTCCACTCAGCATGATGAGAATGTAACACAGGAGCAAATCAGGGCAGATATTCGCAAACACCTTTTTGCAAGGGTTATCCCTGAACATTTTATGGATGATGATACTATTATGCACATCAACCCTACCGGCAAGTTTGTGATCGGCGGGCCGCATGGAGATACCGGGCTTACAGGCCGCAAAATTATTGTGGACACGTACGGTGGTCACGGAGCTCATGGCGGTGGCGCTTTCAGCGGCAAGGATTCTACTAAAGTGGATCGTTCTGCGGCTTATGCATCGCGCCACATCGCAAAAAATATTGTTGCCGCCGGACTTGCGGAAAACTGCCTCATTCAGCTTGCCTATGCTATCGGTGTGGCCGAACCGGTTTCCGTTTCCGTAAATACGTACGGCACGGGCAAAGTTGACGACCTTACGCTTGCCGATGCCGTTAAACGCACCTTCGACTGCACACCACGCGGGATTATTAAGCGTTTCGGGCTTAATCGTCCTATTTTCCGTCCGACTGCTGCTTACGGGCACTTCGGGCGCAACGAATTCCCGTGGGAGCAACTCGATTATACCGACGCAATTTCAAACGCCGTTTCCTGAGCCGGAAATCGGAAGTTTTTTCAAAGGCATTCATCGTAAAGGTGGATGCCTTTTTTTATCAAGTTAACTGAAAGAAGACGAACTGCCCGAATTCCGGAATTCCAATCCTGGGTCCGGTGTTAAACAAATTCGGCGCTAACCGGCAAACGGATTCTGCGGTCCGGAAGCAAGCTCTCTTTGATTGCGATGCATCACCTATGAACACCTTCTTTATCTTCCTCCTTTTTTATACGCTCATGATTGCCGTCTTCGGCGGTTTTCAGTACGTCGTATTTAAAACCTATACGCGCTGGTACAACTACAGCTTCGAGAGCGCCGGAGCAAGGCATATATGCCGCAAGATTGCCATATTTATTCTTGTAGTGGGAAACCTTTTTTTCTATTCCCGCTTCCCCCTCAATTATACCACCCTCGACCAATCGCTGATTGTCCAGAACTTGGTGATTATACCCGGAGGTATTTACTTTGCCTTTATCTTTATACTTTTCGTCGGCAGCGTTGTGTTTTATGTGATTCGCGCGCTTGTATCGGTAAAAAGACGTGTGCAGGGGAAAGCGGCCAACGAATTAGTAGGTTCCGGTTCCGAGGTCAATAAACAAGGTTCGGGGAAAGACATTTTACCAGCGTCCGGCATCACCCGTAAACAGTTTTTGCGAACTGCCGGAGCGGTGGCTTTTACGGCACCGTTTGTCATAACCACCGGGCTGTCGGCAGCCACGCACCGAAACTACGTCATCACAAAGAAAACACTGCTTTTTCCCGGGCTTCCTACCGGTCTTGAAGGATTGAAGCTGGTGCACATCAGCGATATTCACTCCGGTATGTATATGAACCGGAATCAGATAAGCGAGATTTATGAAATCGTCAATTCCCTTCACCCTCAGCTTGTTGCCATAACCGGTGATCTGGTTGATACGCACAGAAGTGAAATACCGGCCGTTCGCGATACCATATCCATGCTTAAATCTGATTACGGGGTTTTCGCCTGTCCCGGAAATCACGATCACTATGCATCTATTAGCGGATTACTCTCGGCACTGAAGGATAAACCTGCGCAAATGCTTCAGAATGATGCCGTCTCCTTCTCCATAAACAATGAGCCGGTTTCGATAATCGGAATTGATGACGCCGGTGAAGGAGGACGGAATTTCGCAGATTTTGACCGGGCCTTCTCGCAGGCTGAGCCGGATAGCTTTAAACTGCTGCTTTCTCATCGTCCCCATATGTTCGATAAAGCCTCGGAGCATCAGGTTCAACTTACCCTCGCCGGACATACACATGGCGGACAAATCGGGTTTAATTTTGCCGGTGCAGAGCTTTACCCTATAGATTTATTTCATACCTATTCGCGCGGGCATTATACGAAGGGTGATATGCACCACTTGTATGTAAATGTGGGGGTAGGACTGGTAGGCGCCCCGATTCGCCTTGTTCGTCCGGAAATCACCGAATTAACGTTAACTTCAAATCCGGATCGGGTTCGTTCTGAAACCCTGAATGCTTAGGCTGAAACTCAGCGGAAGCTTCAGCTTTCCGTAGCTTCAGCCGTCAGTTTCTCGGATAGCAGCACGGCATTACGAACACAGTCGGGCACCGATATTCCGTTTCGGAAATTTCCGGCAAAAAACAGGCCCTGATGTGCATTTTCTATACTATTCAGCTTTTCATAAACGGTGTCATAGTCAAGGCCGTACTGAGGAATGGCTTTTTTCCAGCGGGTAAGGTAACGCAGTTTCGGTTTCGATGAAATGCCGAGAAGCAACGACAGATCATTTTCAACTGCACGGTATATGGTTTCATCATCGGACTCGGCAAGCCCCGGATTTCTGCTTCCTCCAACAAAACAGGTGAGTAGCTCAAACTCAGCGTTCGGGGTTCTGGCTTCAAACAGCGAGCTGTTGAACAGGCATCCGAGTATTTGCAGCTTTTCAGCTTCAGGAACCAGCATTCCGAATCCGTCAAGCGGGCTTTCGATCTGTGTTTTGTGATATCCGAGGTGGACCACGGTGAGGGGCGGGTGGTACACATCCGGGATATGTGCAGGCGAATCGGGCCCAAATCCTTCCCATCTGATTTTTCTCAGAACGTGCAAAGGAAGGGTCAGGATCAATCTCCTGCACTCGGCTTTTTCTCCTGATGAGTTCTTGAGCTCATAAAAGATTCCGGAATCTCCCTCTTTTTTGGCAACCGACTTCAATTCGAAACCGGATGTAAGATCGCCATTCAGCTTTTGGGCAAGTGCATCGGTCAATTCACTGTTTCCATATCTGAACGTGATCAGCGGTGCTTTTGACCGGGGGATGTCTCCGGGCTTGCGGTCTTCCGGCTTAATCCTGAACTGACCTTTTATCAGGGATCCGTATTTGTGCTCCAGTTTATAAAGCATAGGGAAGGCATGGCGCACAGAAAGGGCGGCCGGGTCTCCGGCATAGACGCCGGCTACAAAAGGGTTAATCGCATAGTCGAGAAATTCGCGACCAAGCCTCCGCTCCACGAAACGGCCCAGGCTTTCATTCGGATCATCTCCGGGCCGGATAAACGGCTCGCGAAATAGTCTCAGCTTTGCCCGGGAGCTGAAGAGTTTGGAACCAAGGAAAGCTGCGGGTCCGGAGGGCAGCGGACGGAGCTTTTTATCCCTTACTATGTAGCGGTTTGAGGATACCGGGGCCGCTTCCATCACTGAATCTGATAATCCAAGTTCGCCGATAAGCGAACGTATGTAGGTGTTGGCCTGCACGATCGTATTCGGGCCTGTTTCCAGGATCCAGCCTTTGTGGTTCACCGTTTTGATGGCGCCACCCGGGCGGTCGCCGTCATAAAATACCTTTACCCCGGCCCCGGCCTCTTTTAGTTTGGCGGCAAGAGTGAGTCCGGTTATACCGGCACCTGCAACAATGGTGTGAGATGCTATCGACATGACTGCGATTTTTAGCTGTGTTTCAAAATAATCTAATATAAAGGTTTTATTTACAAGGAGCCGTTTTTGTAACATTTTGGCTTCTTGAGATTTAGCGATCTCCATCCTTATTTAGACCAATTTAAAATAAACTTGCAGTCAATAATATTCCGATTTAATTTAAACTCATTCTATTTAGTGCTTCGCAGAACCAATATTCCACCTCAACAAAACCTGAATCATTGTGTTAAAAACAGTACTATGCTTGTTCTTGGTATTTGGAATTTCAACCCCCGGAATCGCTCAGCAAACCGGCTCTTTAGAAGGCAAGGTCACCAATGCCGCTGATGAACTGCTTCCGGGTGTAAACATTATTATTGAAGGAACCACAACCGGCGCTTCCACATCGGCAGAAGGCCGTTTCCGGATTTCCGGAATTGAACCCGGAGAATATATCCTGATTGCA
>PXDL01000213.1 GCA_003566395.1 Balneolia bacterium
CTGGTTCGCTCTATATTATCTGGCCGTTTCAGGATCGTGAGTTTGTAGCTTCCGAACGCACGCAGATTGTGGATATTAACAGTCCGCTGGCACAGTTGGCTGCTGAAGACGAGCCTACCCTTCGCGCTCCCGAATTCTACAAACTCGGTGAGATAATCAACCCGGAAGCACCGCAAGAAGAACAGCAGGTTGAAGTCATCCGGGTGAAAAACAATCTGATTTCAAGCTCGCCCTTTTTCCCTTCATTAGACAAAGCCGACCGGGACGATCGCATTTCAGGCGGACAATCAGCCGTCTATCAGGGCTATGTGATGATCGGAATCGGGCTACTGTCGGTGGTCCTGCTTGGGTGGGTTTCAAGGGTGAAGGCAGCCCGGCGGCCCGGCAGGGCGGGCATTGTATAAATTCAGTCGTTTTTAGTACATTCCTTTTCAAGGTTTTTCCACGATCTGTTTTATAAAAATTCAGAACTTTCGGATTTTATGTTCGAAAGCTAAAACTCTGCCGCCCTTGCGGTTCTTTATATATTATTTAGTCTGATGCGGGTTGCTCATGATAGAACAACTGTTTATTCCGGGATAATGACGCCTGCCGTACGGACAAACCTTTTTTCGATTTTAATCTAACCAGTTTTTTTATCCACGATTTAAGACGTTGAATTATGCTCAAGTTGAATAAAATTCTTGTTCCTACAGACTTTTCAGAAGGTTCAAAAGAAGCTTATACCTATGCACGCGCGCTGGCCGAAAAATTTGGCGGCACGGTCGATTTCATTCATGTAATTCCGATGTTGAAATACCTGAATGAAAGCATTAAAAAAATCGGGGTGCCCCTCGATATGGATAAAGATATCTATCCGCAGATTCTTAAAAACAGCCGTACTAAGGTTACCTCGGAACTGGAAACCGCAATTCCTGAAAAAATCAGAGGCAAAGGAATTGTAAAGATCGATCGTAAGGCGCATACCCAAATCGTGGAACTCGCCGAACAGGACGGCTACGATATGATCGTGATAGGCTCGCAGGGGTCACACAAAAACAGTCTTCTGAAAGGCTCTACAGCCGAAAAAGTCATTCGGCATTCTAAAGTGCCCGTACTAACCGTTAACGGCAATTTGAAACCGCAGGGCGTTAACCGGGTCCTCATTCCCACCGACTTTTCCTCACTCTCTATTTCCGCGCTGGCGTATGCAGCCAGTATGGCCAGCAGTTTCGGAACATCAATCACCATGCTGCACGTGATGGAGCTGTACGGCAGCCCTCTTGAAAACCTGCCCAAAGGCGAAGGAGAACCCGGCCGCGGCGACAGCGAAAACATGAGTACGGTCATGATCAAAAAAATCCAGAAATACCTGGAAGAGAACATGCTCGGGGACGAAAAATGGAGACTTCACGAAGACGAAGGCAACTACTATCTCCGGCCTGAAGGAGACGAAAGCCGGCAAATCACCTTTGATGTAGTCATCCTTCGCGGCATATCTGCCCATTACGAGATCACCGACTTCGCCAATACCGAATCCGACATCGTGGTAATGGCCACTCACGGACGAAGCGGGCTGTCACATCTTTTCCTTGGCTCCACCACCGAAAAAGTGATGCTCAGCTCCGAGATCCCGGTTTTAACCATACGGCCCAACAAATAGTTTTCTGTATGACCGTACCTCCGGAAACCCGGAACAGTAGCTAAAAAAATCGCTACGTCGCAAAATCAACAATCTCAAAAATCGCCCGATCATAAACGGTTCTTAAACAAGCTAAAGCTTTCAATAGATTGATTTAGCGATTTTTAAGACGTAACGACGTAGCGATTTCCAATCTGTTTGATAGCGTTACACCGTTCTCATTCCCCGGCTAACGGCTGTTCTTCCTCTTCAACATCCCGCACCAGCGCCATCGATTTGTAGTGCTGATAAATATACAAGATGCTGTTTACATAGCGCACCGGCTCTTCTCCTCTCGCGTAGCCGTAGCGTACCACATCGTGGTTGTAATATTCTTCATACGCTTTCTTCCTCAGGTATTCAGCCACATCATCCCATACATCGGGATTGGCGCCAAACGCCTCGGCAAGCCGCCGGGCATCCTGAACGTGCCCCTGCCCCACGTTGTATGAGGCGATTACAAAACGCATGCGCTCTTCTTCATCCTCAATATGGTTCTCCCAATAGTCTTGCAGCCATTCGATAAACGCGGTACCTGCACGAATACTTTGCTCCGGGTCTCTGGGATTGACCGCGCCGTAAGCCCGTGCTGTTCGGGGCATAAGCTGCATCAGCCCGACCGCCCCTGCCCATGAGCGTGCATTCACATTAAACTGAGATTCCTGATAGATCAACGCGGCTACAAGTTTCCAGTCCCAGCCGATATCTTCGGCATAGCGCTGTATGATGTCGTCATAATCTGAGATTCTTCCACCTTCCGAGAACAACAGCTGAGATGACAGACGCGTACGGTAAGCCCTCGTGTTTTCAAAATATTTGTTGTAGATCACGTAGTATTCGGAATCACGCTGGTATTCATCCAGCCATTCGTTTATGGTGGCCAGTAACGAATCCGCATTCGAACGAACCACCCAGGCGGTTTGCTGAGGCAGGCTCACGGGCGTTTCTATATCCAGAATAGGATAATAAGCGCGGCTTAAGCGGGCAATATTTTCATCTGAAATGGTATAGTCGATTTCACGTTCGGCGACCATACGAATAAGTTCTTCGGTTGTGTTCCCGGCATCGGCTTCAATAATCTCTATATCGGCTCCGATTTCGTCCTCCAGATTGCGGATTCTCTCAAGGTAAGAGGATGCCCGTCTCACAACCACCTGCTTTCCGGCCAGATCAGCCGGACTCCGGAGCATGGTGCGTTCGATTTCATGCAGCCGCATTTGCCGCCACCCGTCGGGCTTGCGCTGAACCAGAACCTGACGTGTTGTATTAAATGGGCGGGTAAAACTTGCTTTAGCCCTGCGATCACGGGTGATCGTCATTCCGTAGGCAATTACGTCTCCTTCGCCCCGGTTGAGCATGTCCAGCATTTCATCAAAATCACGGGCTACGATAATATCTACGTCCAGATTGTGGCGCTCGGCAAACACATTCAACAGCTCGTATTCATAGCCCATGGGCTGGCCGCGGTAGATGAAATAACTTACGGGCGAATAGCTTGTTATCGCTCTAAGCGTACCGCGTTCCAGAATCTCATCGAAATCGACATCCACCTGCGGTCCTGAAAGAGAACGGTCACCACCGTTGCCATTGTCCGAGCCGCATCCGCTGATTAAAAGCGGCAAAAGTAGCATCAGAACAAGTACGCAAGAGCGTCGCTGCATGGTAAACTGCATCATAATAATTATGTTCGTTCACATTCACGCCGTCGGTTCCGGTTTGCGGAACAGGCTTCAAACGGCTTCCAGATAATAAAGCCCGAAAAGGTTCTTTTCGTCTTTCCAACAATTCTTCACCCTGAAAAGTCCTTCAACAAGGTGCTCTACCATCTCGTCATTGTATTTATGACTGTATTCTGTAACAATATAGTCATCCGTATTGAATTCAAAAATTTTCCCCAAAACTGCTGTTTTTTGATGCTGCACACTTACCAGATGCATTTCAATCCTTTTCAGGGGCTCGTTCCAAACGGCGCGGTGCCGAAATCCATCCGGGTTAAAAAGGGTCCGGCCCGCTTTTTCATTAATATGATGAAGCATGTTCAGGTTGAACGCGGCTGTATATCCCTGACTGTCGTTGTAGGCTCGTTCAAGTATTTCTTTGTCTTTGATCTGATCAAGCCCGAGTATCAGCGCCCCGCCCGGACCTATCAGCTTTGCCATCTGGGCAAGAAATGATTTCGCGCGTTGAGGCAAGAAATTTCCCAGTGTGGAACCCGGATAGAAAACGGTTTTCCGGGCATGCTCATCAGGCAGCGGGGGCAGTTCAAACGGATTCATAAAATCAGCGGCGAGCGGTAAAATCGGCAAATCGGGAAACTCCGTGCGCAGTTTCCCGGCCACCACATCAAGATATTCGGCAGAAATGTCGATGGGCACGAAAGCGCTGAGTTCCGGATGATGTTCCAAAATAATCCGGGTTTTCTCGCAGCTTCCGCAACCCGGCTCTATTAGCACGGCCCGGGAACCTATTGCCCGGCAGATTTCTTCTTTGCGGTCAAGGAGAATCTGCCGTTCGGTGCGCGTGGGATAATAATCAGGGGTACGGCAAATTTCATCGAATAAGCGGGAGCCTTCGGCGTCATAAAAAAATTTGCTCGGCAGACGGGGCGGAGAACTTTCAAGCCCTGCGGCCACGTCCCCGAGCAGATTGTCCTTTTCACTGTCAGGCGCATCCGTTACCGCCTCTTTTTTCAGACTCGCAGTTTTCACGTAATTCCTTTTTAAATAAATATCATCACTGTAAACCTACTAACGGGCCAGCCGGATTCCCGTGAACTGCCAGCGCAGGTGTGGATGGAAAAAATTGCGGTAGGTGGGGCGAATATGTGTTCCCGAGGTAGCGCACGAACCGCCGCGTAATACGAACTGATTTGCCATAAACTTGCCGTTGTATTCACCCAGCGCACCTTCAAGAGGCTTATATCCGGGGTAGGGTGAATACGGGCTGCACGTCCACTCCCACACGCTGCCGTACATCTGATACAGGCCGTTTCCCTGATCGGTGTCGTCGGCGAGAGGCTGATATATTTCGCGCTCTCCAAGATGCCCGCTCAGCCGGCATTCCCGGCAGGCAAGTTCCCATTCGGCTTCCCGTGGCAGACGTGCACCGGCCCATCGCGCAAAGGCATCGGCTTCGTAATAACTGATGTGCGTAACCGGATCTTCGGGATGCACTTTTGCAACTCCGTACAAGGTTTTCTGATACCAGCCCTCATCGCGGCGCAGCCAGTACATCGGAGCATTCCACCCATGCTGTTCAACCACCGGCCAGGCGTCGCTGAGCCAAAGAACCTGATTTTCATAACCGCCGTCTTCCATAAACGCCATAAACTCTTTATTGGTAACCGGCCGCGTTGCCAGTTCAAAAGATTCAAGAAACGTTCGGTGACGCGGCAGCTCGTTATCGAAACAGAAATTTTGGCCGTCATGGCCGATTTCATACAAGCCTTCATCAAACTTCATATAGTTTAGCTCCGGGGCTTTGCGGTCTGACGGGAAACTTTTCTGCCGATACTCCGGATGCAACGGATTAATAGAAAACATATGCTTAAGATCGGTGATGAGCAGCTCCTGATGCTGCTGCTCGTGATTGAAACCGATCTCCATAATGCGTCCGAATTCTTTAAGCCGGCTGTCGTCGAGATGTTCAATGAGTGATTCTATTTCCTCATCGATAGCTTTGCGATACCGATATACGTCTTCAACCGAAGGACGCGACAAAAGTCCGCGCTCTGCTCTGGTAAAACGCTCACCGGCTTGTACATAATAGGAGTTGAATAAATAGTCATATTGTGGAAAGGCAGAGACATAATCTTTCCTGAATTTGCTTAGCACAAAGGTTTCAAAAAACCAGGTAACATGCGCAATGTGCCACTTGGCCGGGCTGGCATCCGGCATAGACTGCACCACATAATCTTCGGTTTGAAGCGGTTTGCAGATTTTTTCGCTCACCCGCCTAACGCTTCTGTACCGGTCGGCCAGCGTCTTTCTGTCTGAGGTATCGAAGGGCTGTTTGTCTGTTATTGTGGATGTGTGTTCCGGAGCCGGCATAAGCAGAGTTTTTATTTTGAGAGAATGTTGATAGCAAAACAGGCACTAAAGGCCTATCGTTCAGCGGCCGTAGGTCGTGTCAATGCGGGATGCGACTGGCCCCGGCAAGCCGTATATTTCGCCTTTTACAACTTTGAGGATGCGCATCACCCTAAAAAAGCATCTTCCCGAATATGTAACAATACTAATGAATATTCTTGGCATTGAGTCTTCCTGTGATGAAACAGCCGCCGCGGTATATACCGATTCCGGACTGAAATCGAATGTGGTGGCATCACAAACCATTCATGAAAAATACGGGGGCGTGGTTCCCGAACTCGCCTCCAGAGCCCACCAGCAAACCATCTGGGCTACGGTCGAGCAGGCGCTGGAGGAAGCAAAACTCCGCCCTGACTCCATCGATGCCGTTGCCGTAACCCAGGGACCCGGACTTATGGGCGCGCTGCTTGTCGGGATTTGCTTCGCCAAAGGGTTTTCTCTAACCCACGGCTCCCGGCTTGTCGGGGTGAACCACATGGATGCTCATATCTACGCCAATTTCATAGATCAAACACCCGAGTTTCCGTTCCTGTCGCTGACCGTTTCGGGCGGGCATACCCAACTCGAATATGTTAGCGAACCGTTCAAGCACAAAATTTTAGGCAAAACACGTGACGACGCCGCAGGTGAAGCTTTCGATAAAATCGGCAAAATTCTCGGGCTGCCCTACCCCGCCGGACCCGTTATGGACCGGCGCTCTCAAAACGGTGATCCGAAATTTCATGCTTTCCCAAAAGCGCTGCTCGGTGAAGGACTGGATTTCAGCTTTTCGGGATTGAAGACCTCCGTGCTCTATTACCTTCAGCGGCAGGGCGATGAGCAGGAACAACTGGATTTTCTGAACCGCCACACCGATGATCTTTGTGCCGCCGTTTCGGAAGCTATAACCGAAGCGCTGGTTCGCAAGCTCGGTGCCGCCATCCGTCAAACCCGATGCAAAAACATTTTTTTAGCCGGAGGCGTGAGCGCCAACTCCATGCTCCGGGCCAAAACAAAAGCTTTGGCAGCAGAACAGGATGCAAAGCTGTACATTCCAAAAATGGCCTACTGTACCGACAACGCCGCCATGATAGCCATCACTGGCCACATGCTCGCCCGCCGCGGCACCTTCAGCGATCTCGGGATGAAAGCCTTTGCCCGGGTTGGCGGGTAGGTTTTTTTACAGAGATTTTAGGAGATAACGATCCCGCAATGGTACTACAAATCTCTGTAAAAAGTTATGGGGCCACGCAAAAAATTCAAGTCCCGATTTCTACAGAATTCTTTCAGTCCTGAATTTTTTTCATTTCATATGCAATTGAAATCAAGCTCGTTTTTAGTAATGAGTTTATCTCAAAGGTCAAGCAGGAACAGTGAGCGGAAGTGTACTTATGTACCCTGAGTACACTTTTCCAGCTTCAACGCAGCCGGCGGGGAAAATTCGCCGTCATATGGCATACCCAGATTTGGGGGAACTTGTGCTATCCTTATGCTTTTATTAATCAATTACTTGAATTGTATGTATTATCATATCGTGAATATTCCGGGTTAAAACCTCCAAGTGTTTCTCACCATCACCTTAATCACCTAACTGTTCCAGAAGGGGACCGTGGCAATTATGATCTTCGGTCCGGCCTTCCATGCAGTCTGTTACTGCTTCGGGTACGGATTCAGCGAATCCGGCATCACTGTCTATGTCAAAGTAGAAAGGCTGATTTTCCCA
>PXDL01000354.1 GCA_003566395.1 Balneolia bacterium
ATCGTGATGTCATACGAAATGATTATCTGAAAGAATTGAAACTCAGCTAAGTCCGAAACCGGAATTTAAGCCAAAGAACGTGCTTAACATACCATCTTTTCATCATTTAAAATAGTGGGGAAGTCTCCTCCTTTAATAGTCCCTTATTGGATGGGCATTTCTGCGGCGTGTCAATCAACATTTTTGGGCTGTAACGGCTTGAGGTTGTACGGCATGACAACCATCCAAGAATAGAAGCAACAAATACTATTCGGAGGGAATTTTCTTCCCGTAGCTTGAAGTTGGTGCAATATTATTCGTTTATTGGATTTCAAACGTTTTCAAAACCCTCATTTCATGAGCAGTCGGGTAATTTAATTTATGACGATTCATTTGTTCCGGTCTCATGCTTGACGAATACGTAAAACTTAACGGGCTTTATACCGATTTCTATGAGCTGACGATGGCTCAGGGATTCTTTAAAACCAACAGACATCTGGAAGAAGCTGTATTCGACTATTTCTTCAGAAAAAATCCGTTTAACGGCAATTTTGTGGTTTTTGCCGGTACTAAAACGCTTCAAACTTTTCTGAAGCAGTTCACATATGGCGGGAAGCAGACGGCCTGGCTGAAAGAGCAGGGATTCGACAGCTCGTTTCTGAATTGGCTCGGTTCTTCACCGCTCGATGTTCATATTGAAGCCCCGCCCGAAGGTACACCCGTTTTTCCGTTTGAACCTGTGATGCAGATCAAAGGCCCCCTTGCCCGCTGCCTGTTGCTGGAGACCATCATCCTGAACATCATTAATTTCGAGTCCTTGATTGCCACCAAAGCCGCGCGCATGAAAAGCGTGATGAAACCCGGTCAGAAGCTGATCGATTTCGGGTTGAGACGCGCCCACGGCCTTGCCGGAGTTCACGCCTCGAGAGCGGCTATTATCGGAGGATGCGACAGCTCCTCAAACGTCTTTTCGGCAGCTGTGCACAATCACGCATCCGGAGGAACTCACGCTCACGCCTGGATACAGAGCTTTGAATCCGAACTGGATGCCTTTTCCACCTACGCTCAGCTCTATCCCGACTCCTGCATTCTGCTTGTTGACACCTATGACACCCTGAGAATCGGGGTTCCAAGCGCCATAAAAACAGCCAAACGTCTTGAGCAAAAAGGGCATAAACTTCTGGGAGTTCGTGTCGATAGCGGCGATTTCACAAAGATTGTACCCCAAACACGTAAAATGCTCAATGAAGCCGGTCTCGACTATGTGAAGATTGTGGTATCGGATAACATCGATGAATATCGCATCCGGGAGATGAATGAAAAGGGCGTGCCGGCAGACATCTTCGGCGTGGGAACACGTCTGATAACCGCAAAGGATGATGCGGCTCTCGGGGGCGTTTATAAAATCAGCAGCCTGTCAGGGCGGCCTTTGATCAAAGTTTCGGATGATGCGGCAAAAATGAGCCTTCCCGGCATGAAAAAACTATATCGGGCGGAAAGAGAAAATCATTTTTCACACGACCTTATAACGTGTGATGACGAACCCTTACACCTGCATAATGATTACACCTTCAGACCTGTTCGTACAGTTCAGTACAAAGCAGGTGAAGAACTCAGGGATGAATCACTTGAAATGATCAGTAAACGACGGAAGGAACAACTTTCGAAACTTGATCCGGACATTATGCGTTTGGGTAACAAAGGACAAGCCTATGAAGTGGTTTTAAGTGAAAAACTTGCGACCCTTCAGCGCAGTCTTGCCCGTAAACATAAACAGAATAACACAGAAAATTAATATTAATATAGGATTCAGGTACTTATGCGCGCATTACTCGTGGTAGATGTTCAGAATGATTTTTGTCCGGGCGGAGCTTTGGGGGTTAAAGACGGGAACAAAATTATTCCACATATAAATAATCTAATTCGTGAATTCGATTTCGTGGTAGCTTCCCGCGACTGGCATCCTGAAGACACCGTTCACTTTGAAAAATGGCCGGTTCACTGCGTCAGGGGAACTGAAGGAGCCGAGTTCCATCCGGATCTTATGGTTCGCAAGATTGACAAGATATTCGATAAAGGAACCAAGAATAAAGATGACGGCTATTCTGCGTTTGAAGCAACCAATGCAGACCTTGCAGCATTTCTGAAAGATAAAGAGGTCGAAGAGTTGTACATCTGCGGTCTAACCACAGAATACTGCGTAAAACAGACCACACTTGATGCCGTCACCAACGGGTTCAAGACATTTCTGTTTACCGACGCCATCGCACCGGTTAATATGAATCCCGGCGATGAAGAGAAAGCCCTGAACGAAATGCAGGACGCAGGCGTAATTTTCCTGACTTCCAAAATTGTACTTCGCTGATGCCGGAGCCACAAAACCCGGATCTGCTGATTATCGGGGCCGGACTTGCCGGCTCTTTTCTGGCCCTTTCGCTTAGCCGGGCAGGCGAATCGCCCACACTCATTCACGACAACAGCGCTACGGCCTCTTGGGTGCCGCTGGCGCTGTACAACCCGGCATCGACAATACGGGCCAGGAAAGGATGGGCGGCCGAGAAGTGTCACGACGCCCTTCACAGCTGCCTCGAAGAATTGGCCGGCGAAGGATTCCCGATAGACGATATAGTCAGCCGTGAAGGCGTAATCCGACCCTGCCTGGATGAGGGAATGCGCGAAAACTTCATCAAATCTGCAGAAAATGAAGCCTGGCCCAAAGGATGGGTGGAGTGGCTTGAGCCGGAAGAAATGCAAAACAGGTTTCCCAGAGCCGAGTACCGGTTCGGAGGTTTATGGGTCCCTTACGGGATGACGTTCGACACTCCCCTGCTGCTATCCGCCATTCACAAATTGCTTGAGCATAAATACAAATGCCGCATCATTCGTGACACGGTTCAGCAAATAGAGCCGAATTCTGAGTCAGCTCAGATTATTTGTACTCAAAATTCCTTTGATGCGAAACGTGTGGTAGTGGCAGCCGGATCAGCGGTGAACAATTTGGTAAACCTTTCGGGAATTAAAATTCATCAGGTGAAAGGCCAAACCCTTGAAACCCGAAAACCGGCTCAGATTTCTTTTGGAGCCTCGGTATCATCCCGTGGTTATATAGCTTTAAAAGGAAGTCGTATGGTGATCGGCAGCACCTATGAGCATCACTTTTCCGATCTGGAAACAACCCAAAAAGCGGCCGAGAGGTTGTTGCAAAAAGTCGCTGGTACATTTCCCGGAATTTCCACTCAGTCCCTGGATATCGAAACTCAGTGGGCGGGCATCCGGGTGACCACGCCCGACAGGCGTCCACTGCTTGGCAAACTTCCCGGTAGCAATTCAATATTTCTTTCGGCGGGATTTGGCTCAAAGGGCATGGTGTATGCACCATATTGCGGACAGTTGCTCGCAGAAAATATCATTTCAGGTTCAGACCTGCCTTTTGAAGTGTCACTTATGCGTCAGCTGCCGCCGCAGGCATAGCCGGAAAGGACTCTTCACATTTCCTGCTCAGGAATCGGTTTCTTCTTCAGCCTGGGATTCCTGGGTATCGGACGTATTTGCATTCCTGTTATAAAACTGAAATCCACCCTCTCCGTCTCTTACAATACGTCCGTCGCGTGTAATGCGCTCTCCTTCTCTGGGAGGTCGCTGGGGAAACTCATGAACGCTCATACTACGATTATAATCGTGAGGCACGTAGTGGTTGTGATCGCCATGCGGCACAATAAAATAGCCCGGATCATCCTGAAATACGTTGTTTGAGGCGAGTATAACAACGATAGAAAAAATGAGGGCGAAAAAGACAAAATATAATTTCCGTTTTCCTACTGCCATAGCTTTGTCCTGATTTCAAAAATTTACGTTAGCCTTTAATAACGGCAAGCGGCGTTAATTCGGTATGAATATCGATCAAATCCTTTTGGTTTGCCATCACCTTACGAATGTCTTTGTAGCTTGAGGGAGCCTCATCAAGGTCCTTGCGATTTCTCACGGCATGAATCACGCCCATGCCCTCAAGCTGATCTTTTTCATGTGCCAAATCGAGGATTTTACGCGCACGGTTCCGGCTCATCCCCCTGCCCGCCCCATGCGAACATGACTCCAGAGAATCGGGATTCCCTTTTCCAATGACAATATAGGAAGGACTACCCTGAGAGCCCGGAATCATGCCAAGTTCACCTTTTCGGGCCCGGGTGGCTCCTTTACGGTGCACAATTACGTCATGGCCGAAATGCTGCTCTCGGTCGGCAAAATTATGAGGTTTATTGATGAACATATCAAATCCGGTATCTCCGCACACCTCGGTCAAAGCTTCCTTCACGCGTTCCATCATTAACCTGCGGTTGTTCAGCGCAAACTCGATACAGTACTCCATTTCCTGATAATATTCCTGGAAATGAATGATATCCTCCGGAAAATAAGCCAGATCATCTTTCATTTCGGTAAAGCATTGCGGGGCTAATTTGATGGCGAGATTATTGTAATATTCCGCCACTTTATACCCGATGTTACGGCTGCCGGAATGAACCATGATCCAGATGTAGCCGTCCGAACCTTTTTGAATTTCAATGAAATGATTTCCGCCTCCCAGCGTGCCTACTTGTTTTCTGGCACTGTCATATTCCTGCTCTACAATCTTGAGATCTCCATTTATGTCGGGCATCCAGCTTTCAGGTTGAGGCTCGTTATGGTGATTAAACCCAACCGGGACCGTTTTACGGACGATGCCCATCACCTTCTTGAGCTGTTCCTGATCGATATGTGTCAGGCTTGTTCGAAGCGAACACATTCCGCATCCGATATCCACGCCTACGGCATTGGGAACAATACATTTAACCATAGCAAGCACGCCGCCGATTGGCATTCCATATCCCTGATGGGAATCGGGCATAATGGCCACGTGACCAATTGAAAACGGCATGTTGGCGATATCTTTGGCCTGTTGTAAAGCCGTATCTTCGATATCGTCAAGCCACAATTTAATGGGGATTTTCTCGGTTGTGATTTCTCTGATCATACTCATTTTCCGGTTATCATTTCTCTGTACCAAGGTAAGCATTATCTCCCGGAAATGAGATATACGATCGGCATCAAACTAAAAAAACCTTGCACAGGATTCAGCTGTGCAAGGTTTTGTGTTGAGGCTATTGTATCTGGAAAATCAGGCGGCGTGGTAAACCGAATCTTTATCAAGAACCGGAGTCAGCATGGTCTGAAGCCGTGAGCGTCCGCGGTTAATGCGCGATTTCACAGTGCCCATCGGCAAATTCACAGCACTTGAAATCTCTTCATAACTAAGATCTTTGTATTCACGCAGGTTCAGCAATTCTCTGTATTCATGCGGGAGTTCGTCCAGCGCTTTCCGAACCATAGCGAGGGTCATGGTGCTGTCGGTCTGTTCATCGGGCGAACGCTGGGGATCGGGCAGCTGAGTTTCCATTCCGTGTTCGTCGTCTTTGTGATGGATGGAACTGGTTTGCATGCGCTGTCTTTTTTTGAATTGAGTGCGCATCAGATTGCCGGCTATGGTGTACAGCCAGGTTGAAAAGCGGGCTACTTCTTCATAAGCATTTCTGCTGTTATACACCCGCATGAAGGTTTCCTGGATGATGTCTTCAGTATCTTCATGATTGCGTGTATAGCGAATCAAATAATGATATAAACGCTGTTGATATCGCTGCATCAGAAGAGTAAATCCGCACTCATTTCCCGCCTGAAAATGACGCATGAGCTGCTCGTCGGTTAGTGCTGCCAGACTATTTTTTTTCTGTGCTTCCATAATTCGCCGGGTTCGGGTTCACAGTTACTGAACAGGTTAATGTATCAGGCGAGAATACGTTTTAGCATCATTACAAAAATAGCCTTTGAATCCAGCTTGCTGAAACCTTTAATTGATCGGTCGGCATCCAGCAAAGCTTCAAAAACCAATGGCAATTCGTCCATTCGGAAAGACGTGGCATCTCTGGCAATCATTTTAAGCCGGTAATTACCAACTTTCATCTGAGCGTCAATATCCGACGGACTCAGATTTTTTTTTGCCAGACGATTATACTGCCAGATATTTGTGAATGAACTATGCAGTAGTGCAATAATCCGAAGTATTTCGCCTGTTTCGTTATCTGCAGATTGCAAGATCTGTTCCGCAATGAACATCGTTTTTCGGGCATTTCTGGCAAAAAGGGCATTCTGGAGGTCGAATGCGGTATATTCGCGCGAAAAACCGACTACAGATTTTACATCCTTGACCGATATTTGTTCAGCCGACTTGTGAAAAGTGGCGAGTTTTTCCAGTTCTGTGGACAGTTTATGCAAATTAGTGCCCACTATTTGATACAGCATCTCCGCGGCGGGGCGCTCAATCTCTTTGTTGTGTTTGGTACGAACCCAGTCCGAAATCCATTCTACTATGCTGTGCTCCGGCGGTGAGTCAAATTCAAAATAGCCGCACTCTTGCGAATTCAGCAGCGCTTTGTAGAACCTGGTATTTTTGTTGGGCTTTTTGAAATCATGCATCACCAGCACGGTCTCTTTCGACGGCCGCTCAAAATACGGGATGAATGAGTCCAGGCTACCACCGCTGTTCTCTTGCTGTTCTTCGTCCGGATTGATGTTCTTATTTGTGCTCTGAAAAAATTCCCGGACAATAACCAGCCGCTTATCCCCCATCATCGGGTAGCTTCGGGCCACATCCAGTATCTTTGCCGGATCCACATCCTGTCCATAGAGCAGATCGAAATTAAAATCTCTGCTTTCAGGCGGAACCAGCCCGGTAAGTTTATCCTGAATCTGATCGGTAAAAAACTGCTCGTCTCCGCATAAAAAATACACCGGCAAAATCTTCCCATCCCCGATATCCTTTATCAGATTGATAAAAAGCTGCTGACTATCCGTTTTTATGCGTTTTGCCATAATACCTGCCCGCGAAAGTCCAAATAAGTTAAGGCGTAAGGCGACCCATCATTCTCGGGAAAGGTATGGTTTCCCGAACATGGCTTAGCCCGCAAATCCAGGCCACTGTCCGCTCGATGCCCAGACCGAAACCACTGTGCGGGACCGAACCGAACCGGCGCAAATCCATATACCAGCTAAACGTTTCTTCACTCAGGTTGTGCTCCCTGATTCTCAGCTCAAGCAGGTCGGCGTCATCTTCACGCTGCGCCCCGCCTATCATCTCGCCATAGCCTTCCGGAGCAAGCATATCCACGCCGAGCGCGATTTCCGGATTTTCGGGATCACGCTTCATATAAAACGCCTTTACCGCAGCCGGATATCCATGTACCAGCACCGGGCGATCATAATGCATGGTTAGCAGGGTTTCATCACTGCCTCCGAAATCCTCGCCCCAGTTAAAGTTGAGAGCAGATTTTCGCCAGACCGGAATATTGCGAAGATGTTCTTCGGCTTCCTCCTTCGAAGCCCGCAATTCTTTGAGCCTTTTGTCAATCTGAAACTTCCGACCTTTTTTGGCCTG
>PXDL01000597.1 GCA_003566395.1 Balneolia bacterium
AAGGAATTGATAAACCGGATATATTGGGCGTATTTAAGGCCGGAACAAAAATGAAACCGGGTACAGGCAATCTGCTCGGTGATTTCATTTTTAAGACAAGGCGGAAGACGAACAAAAAAACGGTTTTGCAAATTCTACTATAACGACAATCATTCGGCTATTTATGGCAAAAAAGAAAAAAGTAAAAGAGCTTGAGTTTTTTATTCTCGACTTTCTTAAAAACAACAAAAAACACGATGTGCCTGAAGAACTTATCATCAACACGGTAAAATATACCGGCGGTCAAACCAAAACTATCAGAAGAGCATTGAACAATCTTATGAGTGCGGGACGCATCACAAAAAATGACAAAAATGAGCTTAAACTTTCCGAAGAGCAGAATTCCACGGAAGGAACGGCAGATATCGGTACTATATCCATTAACCGGCACGGAACAGGTTTTGTGACCTTGCCTAATCTGGATGAAGACATCCGGATTCCCGGAAAAAAACTCGGCGTAGCTCTCGATAAAGATACCGTCAAAATCCGGATTACCGGAAAGGCCCGAAACGGCCGGACCGACGGGCGGATTCTCGAAGTACTGAAACGAGGCAAAAAAGTGTATGTGGGAACGCTTCGGAAAGAAGCAAAAAAGGCGTTTGTGATCCAACCGGATGAAAAATCGGCCCATGTTCCTTTCTTCATTAAACCCGACAGTATCGGTGATGCGCTTCCGGGAGACAAGGTTGTGTTTCGTCTGAAAGAGTGGATTCATCCGCAGTCGCTGCCCGAGGCGGAGCTGGTGGAAATTTTGGGTAAAAAAGGAAGCAATAACGCTGAAATATTATCCATCCTTGCGGAAAATGAAATGGTGAGTTCCTTCGATCCTGAAGTGGAGGCTTTTTGTGATCGCATCCGGGAGTTGCCTTCGGATTCAGAAATCAGCAAGCGGATGGACTTCCGTGATCAGCTGGTCTTTACCATTGACCCCGACGACGCCAAAGACTTTGACGACGCCCTGAGTATTGAAATGCTGGATAACGGCCATTACTATCTGGGTGTGCATATTGCGGACGTAACCTATTATATGGGCCGCGAAACGATTCTGGACCAGGCGGCTCTGGAGCGGGCGACGAGTGTCTATCTGGTGGATCGTGTAATACCGATGCTGCCGGAAAAACTGAGCAACGGGGTGTGCAGCCTCAGGCCGAAAGAGGATAAAATGGCCTACAGCTGCTTTATGGAGGTGACCCCCGAAGGAAAGGTTGTGGATTACACAATCCGGGAGACGGCCATCAATTCCGATTTTCGTCTGACCTATGAGCAGGCTCAGGAAATTATTGAGGGAAAAGCGCATGAGGAGTTGTCCGACCCCATCGCCAAGCTGGTAAAACTCACCGATACCCTAACCGAAAAACGGTTTCGTGAAAACGCCATCGACTTCGAATCTCCCGAACCCAAGTTTGTGCTCGATGAAGCCGGTCGGCCGGTGGAAGTTATCCTGAAAGAGCGAAAAAAAGCCCATCGTTTGGTTGAAGAGTGCATGCTGCTGGCCAACCGGACGGTAGCCGAACACGTTGAGAAACTCAGAAAGAAATCGGGTAAAAAGATAACTGAAGATCTCTATCCGTTCTTTTACCGCATACACGCCGCCCCGGATACCGAAAGGCTTCAGCAGGTTGCCGAGCACGTAAGAGTGGTCGGCATACGGTTTGATGTCCGCAAGGAAAAAGTGGATGCAAAGGCCATCAACGATTTGCTGAATCAGGTTAAAGGAAAAACCATGGAATACACCATTAACGATCTTCTGTTGCGTTCTATGGCAAAGGCTGTTTATTCACCGAAAAACATCGGCCATTTCGGGCTCGGCTTCACTTCCTACTCCCATTTTACTAGCCCGATTCGCCGCTATCCGGATGTTCTGGTGCATCGCCTGCTCAAGAGTTATGCCGCCGGTGTTCCTTCTTACACGTTTAAGCAACTGCTCGGACAGGGTGAACACTGCAGCGAGCGCGAACGGGCCGCCGTTACCGCAGAGCGGGATTCGATCAAGCTCAAGCAGGTTGAATATTTGTCAACGCGCATCGGTCAGGTGTTCGACGGAATTGTAAGCGGTGTAACCGACAAAGGAATTTATGTGCTGCTCAAAGATATTTATTGTGAAGGCATGATCAGTATGACAGAGCTGAATGATGATTTTTATATTTACGATCAGAAAAGGCACTGCCTCACAGGGCGAAACCACGGCAGAACATATATGCTCGGAAACGAGTTAAAGGTGCGAGTGGTTAAGACTAATATGGAACTGCGTCAAATTGACTTTGAACTGGCCTGATTATCGCAAGAATCTCCGGACTTATCCGTTTGGCATTTAATGTAATGTTATCAACTTGTCCCGTTAAGTATCCCATGCAACGAAAAACCCTAAGCGTTTCCCTGATTCTGTTATTGACCCTTTTCTATGCAGAAGCCGTTCAGGCTCAGGGGTTTAATTTTGGAAAAAATCGTGTTCAGTATGAAACCTTCGACTGGCGAATTATTCAGTCGGATCATTTCGATATTTACTATTACGATTCCAGAAACTATATACTGGCGGAGTTTACGGCCCACAGCCTCGAAGCTGCATATCAGCAACTGTCCGTGGATTTCAACCATCAGATCAATGAGCGAATACGTGTTATAGTGTATGATTCCCACGCTTCGTTTTCCCAGACGAACGTGGTGCCTCTTCCGGTAAATGCACAGGGAATTGGCGGGGTGACAGATTTGTTTAAAAACCGCATTACGATGCCGTTTATGGCTAATTACGGTGATTACAGACGCGTTCTGCATCACGAGTTGGTACATGCCATGGTCAACGATATGTACTACGGCGGAAACATCAACGCTCTGCTTGCCGAAGGTCGCCGCATATTTCCGCTTTGGGCCGAAGAGGGCCTGGCCGAATACACCGCCCTCGGCTGGGATACCGAGACCGACATGTTTCTTCGAGATGCCACCATAAACGGATATCTGCCCCCTATACAGGGTCTGCGCGGATTTTTTGCATACCGGGGCGGACAGGGCGTATGGAATTTTATAGTTGAAGAATACGGCCGCGAAAAAATCGGTGAGATTATGGAGCGGATGAAATCAAACCGGAATTTTGAACTCAGCGTACGGCAGTCAACAGGTCTTACGATTTCGGAGCTCTCCAGCCGATGGAAAGACTGGCTTCAAAAAAAATATTTTCCTGAGGTTGCCGACAGGGAAAATCTGAAGAATATCGGTTTTATGGCAACCGAACGAGAGTTCAAAGGAAACTACAACACAAGTCCGGCCATTTCTCCCCAGGGCGACCGCATCGCCATGATTACCAATAAACGCGGGTTTTTTGATGTTGTGGTGATCGATGCCAATTCGGGCCGCAAAATCAAAACCCTGATCAAAGGGGAAGACAATGTTGATTTTGAAGAGCTGAACATTCTGCGTCCTAACCTGACCTGGTCGCCTGACGGTCAGCGTATCGCCCTTTCCACCACCTCTCAGGGCAGAAGTGATATTGCGGTGGTGGAGTATGAGACCGGCCGTGTTGAAAAACTGCAGTTCCCAATGCTAAATGGTATCCGGTCTGTATCATGGTCGCCCGATGGGCAAAAACTGGCTTTTCAGGGTACGGAAGGCTCGTTCATAAATATTTATGTCTATAATCTGGAATCGGGCGAATTCACCAACCTGACCAACGATATTTTCAGTGATAAAGACCCGTCGTGGACAAATGACTCAAATGCAGTATTGTTTGCATCAGACCGGGGCGGTCGGGTTGAGCTGGGCACCTTCCGGGAAGATTACTTCATGCTGGCCAACCCGAACCTCAACCAAACCGATATTTACCGGGTTGAGCTCGGCTCGTCCAGAGCGCAGCGGATTACCAACACGCCCGGCTGGTCGGAAGAGCGCCCTCTGATGACCCGCGACGGAATGCTTTGGTATGTGTCCGACCAGAACGGCATCACCAATATTTACCGGATGAATCTGCAAACCAGGGTGGCTCGTCCTGTTACGGATTTGATAACCGGGGTGATGCAGATGTCGATAACACCCGACGGATCCAAAGTAGCCGTGAACAGCATCAACGAAGGCTTTCTTGATATCTTTGTGATTCAGAACCCGGCCGAGCGTGTGAAAAGTGCTAATCTGAGGCCCAATAGCTGGGCACAACGCAGGGCTGCTGAACGGGAAGAGCAACGCGTTCCGGCCATCGGATTTTCGCGCAACTTATTTGTAAGTGAATTCCGCCCTGACGGGCTTGTGGCCGACCTTCCCCGTGATGAGGTCGAAGAGGTCAGAGAAGAACGGGAGGAGCGTGAGCGTGAAAGGCGCTCGGATGTAATCGACTTCCGGAATTATCAGTTTGATGAAGATATCGAAGAAGAATACCGGGATACCGAGCGAGAGGACCGTTTCAGCCTGGCGGATAACCGCACAGAAGACGGCCGTTTTATTCCAAAACGCTATCGTCTGAATTTCTCTCCTGATTTCGCGCAAGGGGGAGCCAGTTTCGGCACGCAGTACGGTGCGTTTTCCTTCCTCCAGGCAAGCGTCAGCGATGTGCTTGGTGATCATCGTGTTACCTTCGGAAGTAATCTGGTATTCGATCTGCGGGACAGTATTTACTTCTTTCAGTACGCTTACTTGCGAAACAGAGCGAATTATTTCGCCGGTTTTCTTCACAATGCCATCTCTTTCCAGACTTTTGGCGGCGAGGTGGTGCGTTTCCGCTACTACACCGGTGACATCGGTATTTCCTATCCGTTAAACCGCTTCGAGCGAATTGAATTTACTCAGGCTCTGACCGGTATTTCACGCGATCTTTCCAATATTTTTCCCGGCAGTCAAGGCCGTGTTGATCAAGATTTCCTTCTATATCCGCAGTTGCGGTACGTACGGGATGTAACCGTTCCCGGATTTCTGACTCCTCAAAAGGGAAGCAGGCTTGCTATTGAAGTTTCGGGAAGTGTTCCGGTTTCGGATGCCTTTTTGGGCTTTATGTCTGCAACCGCCGATGTTCGACAGTATGTAAATCTGGGTCCCCGTTACACATTGGCCTTCAGAGGGTCAGGCGGTGCTTCCTTCGGCCCCGACCCGCAAAACTATTTGATCGGAGGTGTGGCGAACTGGATCAACTTCAGACAGGAGCAGCGTTTCCAGGCCGAAAACCTGGCCGACCTGTTTTTCACTCTGCCCGCTATTCCTATGCGCGGTTGGAATTATGCCGCAGGAATCGGTGACCGTTTTGCTTTGGGTAATTTTGAGTTTCGCTTTCCGCTCATCGCAGCCGCCATCCCCGGCCCGATTCCATTATTTCCGCTCTACAATATTCAGGGCGTAGGATTTATTGATGCAGGTGCTACCTGGGAAGGAGCCGATTTCAACGATCTGCTAATCGGTACAGGGTTTGGTTTACGGACCATCATCTTCGGGCTGCCGTTGCGCTACGATCTTGCCTGGCCCTACTCGCAGGATATTCATGACGGATTCGGCCCGCGCGTCCACTACTTCAGTATCGGTATAGATTTTTAGCAGAAGAAGCAGGGTAGCCGTATTAAAATTTTAAACTGCGGTTCCTTCTCGTTGCAGCAGGTTATTTTATCCCGATTTTTTTCTGAAGTTTGACAATACGCTTTTTAAGGCGAATGATCTTCGATGGCTGTGGATCGGGATGTGTTGCCTCTCTGAACTTTTGTGTTAATATATCCGAATATGCGTTTTCCAAAGGCACAGGAGCGTAGGTTTTAAAGCTTTCGAGGCTTTGCAAGTCGGAATTCAGCGATTGCGTAGAAAAGCGTTTAGACTCTGAATTAAAATATTTGTCGAATAAGGGTAAAAAACTATCCCAAAACGGATGAGGTGCAAGCGTGACTTTAGTATCGAATGAATCCGGTTTTACTCTGGATGAAACGTGACCGGAATACCATGCGACGAAGGTTTTGGGGTCCGACTCACTATATTTACCTATTCGATTCCACCAGTCCTGCGAGTATTGGGAAAAGTCAAGTTCAAGAAATTTTGAGAGTTCAATCAATACCTGATCGTTATTAGTTATTAAATCTTCGAGACGGAGATGCAGGGCGCGCCGGGTTTTGAAGCTCTCGATATAGTATCGTAAATATTCTACTGCAGGTACTACGATGTCAAGATCTGTACGATATTTTTTCACGATTTGCTCCTTGCACAACCACGTTCTAACATCGCGAATAAGATATATTACTTTGTGCGGAGCTGTCTGCTGAGTAGTTTTAGCATCAAGCGATGTAAGCTTGTCGCCCACATATCTGTATGAAACGTTCGGCTTCTTCTTATAAAGCAGTTCGGCAAGTTGAAGATAAGGAGTAGCAATATTCGGGGTATCACGGAAAAGAGGTCGAGCTTCGGGCAGATGTTTAAGCAGATGATTTCCATATTTAGAAATCAGTGTTTTGTCCATTCTGGTTTCATACAGTAAAAAAACTTCCGGATGTGAGTTAAGTATCCCTACCAGAGTTGATGTTCCGGTCTTTTGAATACCATGAACAAACAGGGGTTCAGGTGTATTACGGAGCTTGGGCTTTTTCATTTGGGAAGGCTCTGTCTTATTGAAAGTGTGCTTCTTAAATAATACCCAAAGTCGGGTCTAAGTAGTTGATGTTGAAAATTAAATCTAAGCATTGTCCGAGCAGCCGGTGTATCTAAAACGACTTATTTATCTTTCAGAGGTCTGTCTGATTTCGCCTAATATACGATCATTGTTCCTTTAACTATCACGGTATTATTCAACTCATCAAAGTAGTAAGTCCTTGTTTCGGCAGACCTAACCTAAAGGGCACACAAGTTTAAGGACTATTGCCTTTGGTTCTTTATATTGATTCATGCAAAAGTAACCGATTCCAAGGCCCCTGTGCTTACGGACTCAATCAGGAATCTTTTTTTTAAGGTGTGGTTGCGGGCTGCAACGTTGCATTAATGGCCCGGGCTTTGGCGTGCTCGGTTGTATTTCTCCAAACCCAATTAATCTAACATATTTTATAATGCTACAGCTTTTCAGAGCGGTGATGGTTAGCACAGTGCTGGCAATCATGCCGCTTTTTTCCGTTTATGCACAGCTGAACGAAGGGGGAGAACCTCTGAGTTTTCAGCTTGAAAAAAGTTTCAACTTAAGCCAAATTCCCGTGGAACGCATGCAATCCGTTGATATGGAAGCGTTGCGGGCCGAAGACAGACTTAACGATTACAAACCCGCAACACCGTTCCGGTTTGGGAAGAATCTGGAGGTCAACATCAATCCTCACAATTCAGGTGTGTGGGATGAAGTTAAAGAAGGCTATCGAATTTGGAGGGTGGGTATCCAAAGCCCCGGCGCCCGTTCTATCAACCTTCTGTTCGACGACTACAAAT
>PXDL01000293.1 GCA_003566395.1 Balneolia bacterium
ATTTCCGGCCAACGAGAGCGAAGGCGTTGAAACCGAGCTTACATTTGAGTGGGAACCGGCAGTCCTTGCTTCATCCTATTCGCTTGAGTTAAGCAACAACGAGCTTTTTACCGGCTCCGTAGTATTGGTTTCAGGAGTAACGGAAACCAGCTACCCTATGGCGGACCTTGAAGAAGCTACCGAATACTTCTGGCGGGTGCGCGGAAGCAATTCGTCGGGAGACGGATTGTGGTCGGAAGTGTTCAGTTTTACGACCGCCGGTGCTGTGGCAATCGGGCCGGAAAGCGAGCAGCCTCGTCAAACCACGCTCAGCCAAAACTATCCGAATCCGTTTAACCCGTCCACACGTATTTCGTTTACGCTTCCGGAAGCGGGCGAAGTGCAGCTCTCTGTTTTTGACAGCAGCGGACGTTTGATTGAGACGCCGGCTTCAGGTGCTTATACGGCGGGGAGTCATCAGCTTACCTTTAATGCGGCTCACTTGTCCAGCGGTGTCTATTTCTATCGCCTCCAGACCGAATCGGGTGTTATAACACGAAAAATGGTGCTGGTGAAATGATTGTAAGCCTGCATGCTGTTCCTGATGGACCGCAAAAAAGCAGCCTGACGCTTTCTATGTAAACCCTTTCAAACCATGAAACATAAACGCCCTGTTATTCCCATCGAACCCGAACCCGCCGATGTGTTACTCGACCGCATTAGTCTGGTGCTGCTTGTGCTGCTGTTCATCATTCCGATAATCAGCTATACCGGGCTTCCCGACCTTATTCCCATGCGGTTCGGCCACGACGGGCAGGTAACTTCCCACTCCGGGCGGGCAGCTATCTGGGCGCTGCCGTTTACGGGCTTGTTTATTTTTGTGATGATGCACTTCCTCAACAAAGCGCCCCATACTTTCAATTACCCCGTTACTATCACCGCCGAAAATGCGGCCTTTCACTACCGAAAAGCCACCCGGCTGATGCGCATCGTTAAGCTGGTTTGCATGCTGCTGTTTGTGTTTATCGTATGGTCGGTCATCCGGTCGGCACACGACGGAAGCGAACTGAATGTTGTGATCATGATAGGGCTAATGGCGGCCCTGTTTTTGCCGATTCTGTGGTATTTGATAGAGGCATGGAAATACAAGCCGGACGACTCAACTCTCGAAACTCCTAAAGAAGAGAGCTGAATCCTTAAGCCTTGAGAATAATTTTCAAGGCGGGGTTAAAACACATCCTCGTTTTCCTGTTCTTGTTTTTGCAGGGTGATGAAGTCGCTGTACACCTGTTTTATGAATTCGGTGGCGGGCTGATCAACGGAGGCGATTCCCATTTTTTTCTCCAGAATCGCCTTCATTCGCTCATTCATTTTCCTGCGAAGATCACTGTGATAGCCTGATTCCCGTGTTTTCCGGTAAAGCGCGTCAATTTTTCGCAAATCCTCCTCGGTGAGGAGGGCGGCTTCCGGATACAGTATCTCTTTTGAATCGGAGGGTTCGGGTTCATCACCGGTGCGTTTGGATTCAGCTATATCAGCCAGAGAGTGCGTGGTCTTTTTGTGCTCGTCGATAACCACGGTTCCGCCCAGAAGGTCGCCAAGCCGCTGACGCTTTTCTGTTAAGGCGAAGCTAAGAATAGCAATGCCTCCGCTTGAAAGCGTGATGTCAACCAAGCGGAACATCCAACGCATCAGGAAGCTTCCGACGCCGGGGTTTTCGCCGTCGATACCGATAACACGTAAGTTCATTGCCGCTTTCCCGATCGAACGGCCGTTATTAAATACTTCCATGATGAGATGGTAAAAACCGGCCAGCAACAGTCCCCCTAATATAAGCGGAGTCCTGAATGCAAATCCCGAATCCAGCGCGCCTGCTATAACCGCAATCGCAAAAATGCTGAAATACACGATGAAGGCATCAATCAGAAAGGCAGCGATTCGCATCCCCAGGGAGGCAAGCCTGTATGTGATTTCAACATTTTGCCTCGTCTTTACGGTTATTTTTCTCATTTATAGTATATTGACGAATTAATCAGACCTACTATCTTTCGTGAAAGAGTTTACTTTTGATAATGAAAATAGGGCGCGCTGGTCAGAAACGGAAAAGCTGATTCGCAAACCGGGCAATATAAATCCGGATGTGCTGGTCCAGCGCTATTCCGAGCTGAACGACGATCTGGCGTATGCGCGGTCCCGGTTTCCCGGGGGCAAAACCGAAGCCTATCTGAACAAGCTGCTGGCCGAAGCGCATCAAAAACTGCATCGCCCGAGACGGGAGCGGATGAGTCGGATTCCTGCTTTCTGGCTCGAAGAACTTCCATTGTTGTGGTACAAACACCGTCGGTATCTGCTGTATTCGCTGCTTTTCTTTCTGACGGCCGCGGGCGCTGGTGTATTTTCGTCTCTTCAGGATCCGGGGTTCGTCAGAAGCATCATGGGTGATGCATATGTGAATATGACCCTCGGAAATATAGATCGGGACGATCCAATGGCGGTCTATAAATCAATGCAGGAAACCGAAATGTTTTTTATGATCACTTTCAATAATGTGCGGGTGTCATTTTTAACGTTTTTGGGTGGTATTGCAGGTGGATTCGGAACCCTTTATGTATTGCTGGTGAACGGGGTGATGCTGGGAAGTTTTCAAACATTTTTCCATGAGTTCGATCTGCTTTGGGAAACAATACTGGTGATCTGGATACACGGTACTCTCGAAATTTCCGCCATCATAATTGCCGGGGGTGCAGGACTTACGATGGGGGCCGGCCTGCTTTTCCCCGGAAGTTATCCCAGGCTTACCTCCTTTAAGATCCACGCAAAAGACGGCCTGAAAATGATAACAGGCCTGGTTCCTTTCTTTATATTAGCCGGTGTACTTGAAAGCTGGGTGACCCGCCACACCGATATGCCTTCTGCTCTAAGTCTTCTGATTATTCTTGGTTCCTTCGCTCTTGTACTTTACTATTTTGTGGTGCTTCCGGGGCAGGTTCACAGAAAACCTATAAACCAAACATAAACATAAATATACCGTGCTTAAAAAAGCCGTGTATTCGTGCTATAAAATCCTGTTAATCCTTCAATAAAATACTATGAAACAACAATTGCTTAAAAACAGATCCGTAAGCGAAGTTGCCGTTGATGCTATTCAGTTTGTAAAAGAACACAGTAATCTGGTCCTAAAACCGCTGCTGGTGTTTGCTGTTCCTCTGTTATTGTTTGTTAATCTCGTTCCCATGCTGCTTTTTCAGGGAGCAATTAGCGGGGGAAATATGGTGAATGTGGTCTTATACTCATCATTGGTCTTTTTTCTGGCAATAGTCGCCTACTTTCTGGTTTATCTCATCGGCCTGAGCGCTCTGAGGCAAGTGTATGAAAACCGGCAGGATGAGGACAGCCTTAGCTTCGTAAGAGAGTTTCTGGGCCGTTTCGGCGGTGCTTACGTGGTTGTAGCTATTCTCTCCGGTCTCGCTGTTATACTGGGTTTTATTGTTTTATTTTTCCCGGGTGTTTACATCGCCGTTGCCATTTACACCTGCGGTGCGGTGCTGGTTTTTGAACAGGAGCGCAGTACCGATGCCATAGGGAGAGCATTCGAGGTTTCGAAAGGGTTTTGGTGGTACTCGTTTTTCGCAATACTGCTTTTGGTTGTAGTAATACTATTGATCGACCTTGTACTGAGTCTGCCGCTGATCGCTCTGGCGTTCTTTTTGGGCATTGACGACCCGGAGATGTTTTTGACGGTCGCGGACTCCGGTGCGAACTATTGGATTTATATAGTTGCAAGTGCATTAAAAGAAACCCTGTCCGGAATGGTGCAGGTTTTAAGCGGTGTGGGTGCGGGCATGCTTTATTTCAGCCTTCGGGAGAAAAAGGAAGGAAGCAGTGTGATGCAGGAGCTTGATGATCTTGAGGACGAAAGTGGCGGGACCGGCGATTTCGACGAACCCCGGAACGTCTGACGCATGTACCCAGCCACCGCAGATAGTGTACACTACCGGCCGATTGAAGCGGAAACGCTTGATCGGATCCGGTCGGCGGTGGATTATCCGGATGCCGCTCAGGAGAATTTGGGACTGTGGGCCCGTTTGTGGGAATGGCTCGGGCTGGATCAGCTCAACCTCATGCCCGGTTATTTACCTCTGAATGTGTTGTTCTGGCTGCTGGTAGTGGTTTTGATAGGGCTGCTTATACTGCTCGTTTTCCGCCGTGAGTTCGGGGGATTCCTGAAACGCTCTCCGGCCGCGGCGGGATTTTCCCACGGTATGAAAGGTGAGAATGGCGGAAAATATGTCCCTCCCGATCCTGAGGCACTTTTGGCCTCGGGAGATTACCGGGAAGCGGTGCGTTTGCTAATGCAGGACGTACTTCTGAACCTGAACCGGGCGGGTATCATCACCCTGCATTCCAATAAAACCGATGTGGACTACAGACGGGAAATCAGGGATAAGGAAATCAAGAAGTTGTTTACGGATATCAGCCGCCTGTACGAATATTCGTGGTACGGCGGGTTTGAGCCGGGGCGACATCAACTTGAGCGGGCGATTCGGATCTGGAAGGAACTTTCGGAATTCGATACCAGGAAGGCGGCATGAATACGAACCGGAAATTCATCTTACTAAGCGTGCTTTTGGTGGCTATGACGCTTTTTCTCAGCCTGGTGATGCCTTCATCGGTATCCTGGGTTGAACATTACGACAGGCATCAGGAGAGTCCGCTGGGTACGCGGTTTATTCACGAAATTATTTCCGAACGATCTCACCATGATCTGACCAACGTTCCCTTGCCTCCGGTTGATTTCCGGCGTACCGGGCTTGAAACAGCCGGAAAAACCTGGGTGAATATCAGCCGCGCCTATAATCCGGACAGCCTGGAAGTAGCCGAACTCGTACGTCACGTGGAAGCGGGTATGAACGCCTTTATCGCTTCGCGCCCCGGAGATGAGCTTGTGAGCCGGCTCGGGCTGTATTTTGCACCCGAGAGCGGGGCAACCGGGTTTGCAGCGGCGAACCCGTTTGTTACGGACCCGGACCGGCTGACTGTGGAGTTTAACAGAATGATAGAAACCGGACACGAGTACAGGCTGGAAACAAAACTGATAACCGGCCGCCTTTCACCCAGGGCCGATGCATTGGGCACGGACATCACGACCCTTGCGGAAGCCGACGGTCAGACCTTTTTTATGCAGGTTCGCAAAGGGGAGGGAACGGTCTATCTGCTAACGAGTCCGTGGCTTCTAAGTAACTATGCGGTATGGAATCCCGAGTTCGAGCCTGTGGCTGCCGCGCTACTTTCACATCTTCCGGAAACGCCCGTGCTGTGGGATGAATACTATGAAGCAGGGCACGGGAGAGGAGACCATCCGCTTCGGGTAATTCTTGCAGAGCCGTCCCTCTCTGCCGCCTGGTACACGCTTCTGGCGCTCACGGTACTTTTTCTGCTCTTCAGGGTGAAACGTACCGGCCGGCCCGTTCCGGTTATCCGGCCGCCCGAAAATACTACGCTGGAACATGTGAGAAAAGTGAGCCGGCTGTATCAGGAAGTGGACCGGGATGGACGCATTGCCGATAAACGCATTCGGTATCTGGCCTACCGGGCCGGACTGCGCGAGCCGACAACGGATAAAGAAGAGCTGAACCCGATTGCCGAAAAGTTCGGTCTTTCCGTCGCCACGCTCGAATCGGTAATGCAGGCTTATAAGGAACCGAAGCGGAACCGGCAAAAGCTGTTGCAGCTGAACGGCAGGATCGAGGAGCTGCTCCGCCGAATCGAGCGGTATTAAGGGTGAGGCGGGGCGATCACAAAGCAGGACGCCATCACCCTACACCCTTTTTAAATAGGTTCCCAGCCGCCATAATTTCTCCATCGGCCCCATGCGATAGGTGCGGAAGTACCATTTGCTGTAAGCGATCTGAATGCCGAATATCACCACGGCCAGCGGTATGATGGCAAGAGGCGGGAGTTGGCCGTACCAGCCGAGTCCGTAGCCGTAAAAGAGAGTGGTGCAGATCAGCGTTTGCATCAGGTAATTGGTGAGGGCCATGCGTCCGGCCGGGGCAAACGCATGGAGGATTCCGGGCCGTTTGCTGTTTTCGAGCCAATTCAGGATGAAGCCCGAATAGCCCAGACAGAGTAGCGGCGCCCCGAATACGATAGATACCACCTGAATAATGTGCCAGAGATTAAACATAAGCGGGTCGGCGAAATAAAAACTGACAGCATACACGGCCGACAGCCCCAGACCGGACAGCGTGAAAAGATAGCGCTTCGGAATCAGCAGTTCCCGAAGAAGCCGCGGATTGGTTAAAAGTCCCTTTCGTCCGATAAGGAGGCCGCCCAGAAAAATGGCGGTAAAGTATAAAATTCCCAAGGGCGACATGAACATACCTAACCACGCAAAACCGGTTTCCTGCCGCCGGTACTCCACCATTTCGCTCCAGCTTCCGTGGAGGTACACTTCGTAGCCTTCTTCCATAAGCTGCTGGTATTCGGCTTCCATCTCGGTAAAACTCTGTTCTATTTCTACAGCCGCCTCAGGAACGCTTTGTCCCCAGAGAATCATCAGCCAGATAAATACCATAAACAGGAGCATGCCCCCGATAAACAGGCCCATCCAGATTTTAATGGTCTTGTTCTTTCGGTTGAGGAAAAGCATAAGAATCAGGCCGCCTATAGCATAGGGAGCAAGGATATCTCCGGACCAGAACGCCCAGGCGTGTAGCAGCCCGATGACAAACAGAATCCCCATACGCCTCAGGAACACGCGGCGGGCCTTTTCACCCCTGGCCTTCAGCCGTTCCGTGAAAATATAAAAGCCCAGCCCGAACAGCAGTGAAAACAGGGTGATGAACTTGCCTTCAAATAAAAAGCGGATCAGGAAATCGGCCGCCTGATGATACCACTGCTGCCAGCTGTCGATTTCGACAACAAAACTGAACAGAGGATTAGCAAAAAGTTTAAGGTTCACCACCAGAATACCGAACAGGGCGATTCCACGCAAAATATCGAGATCTACGATGCGCTCTTGTTTGGGTACGGGAGCCGGTGTGGATGCAGGTTCCATAAGCACTAATTGAGATGAAGCTGATTAAAAGTCGGTTTGTTATACATAAGCTGTTGATTGTACGAGAATAATATTAAAAAAGAAAGGGAGGTAATTCAGAATGCAGAATGCAAAAATTCAGAATTGTTCCGGGTAGAATCGGCTCATAAAACTTAACCAACCGGAGAGCCCGCAACTTCTCACCGTTTGCTGGTTTTAAGGAAAAACGCTATTTAGTTAAGGAGAAAAATCACCCTGAATAAAGCCTGAACATGAGTATGAAAACAACCGTAACCGCAGTTCTTTTA
>PXDL01000301.1 GCA_003566395.1 Balneolia bacterium
CGAAGGTAACGGCATTACCGGTAGATTCGGCACGTGCGGTGCGGCCTATGCGATGGATGTAGTCATCCACATCGTTGGGCACATCAAAATTAATGATATGCGAAATATCGTCAACGTCAATCCCGCGCGACATTACATCGGTGGCAATCAGTACCTTTACCTTGCCGGAGCGAAACCGTTTAAGGGTGGCTTCCCGCTCCTTCTGATCTTTGTCTCCGTGGATGCTTTCCACCGCAACATCCATTTTGTTTAACGAGCGCGTAAGTATATCAACGCCGCGTTTGGTGGAAGCGAAAACGAGGGCGGAATGCCATTTCTGTACTTTATACAGATGGATGAGAAGATCTTTTTTGTCCTTGTCGGATACTTTGAAATAAACTTGCTCAATGCCTTTGGCCGGGGCTATGCGCCCGACTTTAATGCGGTCGAAATCGCCGTTGGTGAACTCTCTGGCAATGGTTTCAATACGGGGTGTGACGGTGGCGGAGAACAACAGGGTTTGCCGTTCTTTGGGTAGGCGGTTTATGATGCTGCGTACATCAGGCAGGAAGCCCATATCCAGCATGCGGTCGGCTTCATCAAGAACAAGCGTATCTACATTACTGAAATCGTAGGTTGTGATCTTCATCTGATCGAGCAAACGCCCCGGTGTGGCTACAACCACATTAACACCCGCTTTCAGGGCTTTTTCCTGTTCCGACCAGTCCGAGCCTCCGTACACACAGGCGCTGCTTATACCGGCATGGTAGCCAAGTCCCCAGAATTGCTCATCTATCTGTTTTGCAAGCTCGCGTGTAGGAGCCAGTACGAGGGCCTGAATGCCGTTTTTTTGGCTTTTGAAAATTTTATTGATGATAGGGATAACAAAAGCGGCTGTTTTCCCGGAACCCGTATAGGATGTTCCAAGTAAATTTTTACCCTGAAGGGCTACAGGTATAGCTTGTTGCTGAATTTGAGTTGCTGCATCGAACCCGAGATCTCTGATGCCGTCAAGCACTTCATCGCAGAGGTTAAACTCTTTAAATAACAAATTGGTGTCTCTTTAGATTGTTGAATCTGTGCGGGGCATCGGTTGTGCTTATCAGCCATAAATAAAGGCGGATTGCGGAATATAGAAAAATTCGGATTTGCTCGATTGCCTGCTTGTGAGATGCATAAACATTCATGCAGTACCACACAGACGTGATTGATTTCCTTACAATCAAACAATATAACGAGAAACTTACACATTTGGTAACAGCAGGTGCGAAACAGCATGCCGGGGAAATAAATATGTAAGCTCTGCATATTTCGAAACAGTACATCAAAACCCAAGACAGGCAATAAATAAGACAGCTTCCATTCAGGAAGCTGTCTTCTCTCTTAGTTTAACCATGTTGCCTGAAAGCCGGCTCCGGCATAAGGGGAATAATGCCGGTTTGGGGGTGGTTGCCGGCTTTGGTGGTTAACCGGTTGTACCGGTATTCCGTGCGCTGTCTTGCTCTGAACCGAGCTCAAGCGGATTTTCTTCACTATCGGAGTCCTGATCCAGCACTTTCCTCAAGCCCTGATTTTTCTGAGCGTAATTTTTATAACGCTCACCATAGATTTCGCGCATTACTTTATCGCGGAATTCTACGGCCAGTCGGAATGCCTCTTCTTCACCATACTTGAGGGTACTCCACTGCTTGTTTTTCAGCTTGCCGGGTTTCGGGCTCCATGTCACCTGATAGTAGTGAACCACATTACCGCTTCTGAGTTTCTTCTTGGTTTTACTCACTCCCAACACGCCGGATTTATTCCGTTTGTCGCTGGTTACAAAGCGTCTGACCGGTTTATCCGGAATGGAACTCATGGTTTCCATCGCCATTTCCCTGGCTTTTCGGGCAAATTTTAGTGCCCGCTCTTTACCTTTGTACTTATTATCCGAGTAGAGCTTGGAATATGTTTTCCCGTTTTTGTACACCCTGACATACCAGCCATGGGTGCCGTTGGAATCAATTCTGCTAATTCCTTTCATATCTTGCTTTTTCCTCGTTTTTCTACTGTTAACAGTAGAGTGAGTTTGCTGTAAATTCATGATTAGCCGTATTTAAGGGATGATAATATTGAAAAATACAAACCCGGGGTTTGGAAAAACCGGATTCACACCTGTACGATGATAGATCTCCCAGAAACTCTCTCTGTGGAGGTTTGATGCCAACATGCCGTCTGTTTCAATAGGTTGGCGTAGATGATTGTATTACATCACGTTAATGAAAGGCCTGAACAGCCGCAAGCAAATCAGGTTTTAGCTTAGGAACACAGTGAAACACCGAATAAACCGGAGGGTAAACTGTTGCGGTAAACTGAACATGATCAAGCGAAGCGGCTTTAAAGCCTGTTGCTAAATTATTTAATAAAACCATGTCAAGCAATTAAAAATTACTAACCCAATTTATTTATAAACTTGGAGAGAATTTCTGCTAACCGGATTTGTGAAATATCATGGAATTGTCAACCCGTGACGTTCAGTGAAGTTGCTTTAAGGCAAGCTGCACTTTATTTGTACCCTCGTCTGTTCGGGTGACCCACGCAAGCCATGCATTTTCATAGTTGTGCGCAAGTTTCGGCGTCATAGGTGGCGTGCCGGCAGGTATAACGGCAGCAATGCCTTCATGCACAAGTTTGCCTTCAGGAGTAAGCTGGGCATATTTTATTTGTTGTCCGGTTTCTCCATAACCCTGCCATGTAACTAAGGCTGTGTTGGAATCGGTCAGAATCGCGCCCGCCCGTCCGATGGGTCTGTTGACATCAAGCACAACCGGGGATTCAAATGTGCGCCCGCCGTCTTTGGAAAAGGCAGCTTTTACGGTGTGATTTTCGTCCGCTCCCGTATACCAGCTAATCACAACGGTTTCATCCATCGCAGCAACGGACGGACCGTTAACGGGGCAGGCACGAATTTCCCAGCCGTCATGATGTACGGTGGCCGGGCTGCTCCAGCCGCTGCTTTCAGTATAGAGGGAGACGGAAATATCACGGATTTCATCGGGTGTACGGTCGCGGTAGGCAAGCAGTAGCCCTTCCGAGGTCCGAACCATATCGGTCGGACAGCAGGAGCAAACAAATTCATCCACAGCAATTTCTTTGGAAAGGCTTCCGTCTTTGCGAATCTGGGCCGCCCGAAGCGTCATGGCACCTTCAGACTGACCGTGTGCATGACCGCCGGAGCCGGTTTCTCTCCCGTCGAGCCAGGCTGCCATAATACCGTCTCCGTGAGGATGAGCCCCTACAAAGCCGTGCTGGGTAGGCGTGCCGTCGTGATGGGGTGAAAAAGCCCCGGACCAGTTTATCCAATCCGTACTGCTTCGCATATGGATATCGTAGCCATAGGTGTTTCCAGAATTACGCACCAGATACCATGCAAAAAGGCTGCCGTCGGGCAGCGGTATAACTCCGGGTAAATCGGCCCAGTTTACGAACCAGTTTTCGCCCCGTGCCGCTTCCTGAACATCTGCCCAGTTCTCTCCGTCGAAACTGCTGTAGAGAAGCCTGTGAGCAGAATCGCCGATGGGTTCAACCCAGCTCATCCACAATTTGCCGTCAGGGTCTGCGAAAAGCATGGGTTGCCCGCTTACATCACCTGCAGGCGTTTCCATAAGGATGAAATCAGAGGATTTGTCGGGAGCGCCCGCGCAGGAGTAGAGCCCTAAAAGCCCGGAAAACATGAGTAAGCAAAAGAAGGTGCGATTCAACATAAAAAAAACAGCATTGATTAGAATTGACCACAATGATATAGAATAATTGAATAAAAAAAAGCTATCCGGCGGCCGGACAGCTTTTTTCAGTATGATGGACTACCTTCAGTTGCGTTCAGGGAAATCGGGGCGCTCGGGTAGTTCCATGCCTTCGGTTTCGAGCAGCCGCAGGATTTCTTCAATTCCGCGGTTCAGCTGGTCGTCGATGCCGTCGAATTCGCGGGCGGGGTCGTTATCGATCTCGATGTCGGGATCCACGCCGTAGCCTTCGATGATCCACTCGTTTCCTTCAATATCATAAAGGCCGAATTCCGGACGGTTCAACGTGCCGCCGTCCACAAACGGGAGCGAGCCGCGGATACCGATAACACCGCCCCAGGAGCGCATCCCGATAAGAGGTCCGAGGTTGTGCCGCCGAAAACGGTATGGGAAAATATCGCCGTCAGAAGCGGAATGCTCGTCCATAAGCGTTACCATCGGGCCCAGCATCATGTGTTCGGGGTTGGGCCTCGGAACCACGTTGCGGGGCGCACTCACCATCGCGATTTCCCGGCGCAGCCGCTCGATGATCATGGGAGAGACGTTTCCACCACCGTTGCCGCGCACATCAATGATGAGCGCTTGTTTACGCAGCTGGGGGTAGAAGTGCTTCACAAACTCATTCAACCCGCCCGGCCCCATATCGGGGATGTGGATGTAACCGACGCGGCCGTCGGTGGCTTCGTTCACGGTTTCAATATTGCGCTGAACCCAGTTGAAGTAGTACAGGTCAGCTTCATCGGCTACCGGACGTACAATCACTTCCCGTGCACCCTGTTCGCGCGGACGATCATTCACCCGAAGCACAACCGACTCCCCGGCAAGCCCGATCATGGATTCACGAATGTTTCTCATCTCGCTGGTGAGCTTTCCGTTTACGGAAATGATGTAGTGGCCCTCAGGTACGCTTGCGCCCACTTCCGTCAGAGGTGAGCGTCTGCCGCTTTCCCAATTCTGCCCTCGCAAAACCCGGTCGATGCGATAGAATCCGTTGTCAGCGCGGCTCAGCTCGGCACCCAGCAGGCCTACCTGCACGCGTTCCGGCTCCGGTACATCTCCGCCACCAACATAGGCATGACCCACATTCAGTTCGCCGATCATTTCACCGATCACATAAGTAAGGTCGAGGCGGTGGCGGGCCGCTTCAGCCATCGGCCGGTACAATTCGTAGATATGGTCCCAGTCCACGCCGTGCAGATTATCGGCATAGAGGAAGTCCCGCATCTGCCGCCAGCTTTCATCAAAAATCTGAAGCCACTCGGCACGGCGGTCCAGATTAATCCGCATGTTTTCCAGATTCAGGTAATCGCTGATATCTACCGGACGCGAGGGCAGGTCGATAATGGCATACCGGCTCTGATGGAAAACAATCATCTTTTCGAGGTTGGCCGAAATAATGTAATTACTGACCGCACCCAGCTCGGTTTCGGACTCCTCCCCGATATCGTACATCAGCATAAGCGGACGCTGGTCGCGGCTTCCGTTTCGCATGTAATAAATCCGCCCGGATGCCGCTGTGAGATTGTAATAGTTTGAAGGCTGAACCGGGAGCTGAATAATGCGGTCGATGATGGCTTCACGGTCCACAATAACATTATCGCCGGAGATTTCGCTGTCCGGGTCTTCATCATTCGCATTCACCTCATCGTTTTCGGGCAGGAAGGGTGAAGGTGTCTCTTTTGCCAGTGTAATCATATAAATCCGGGACATATCCTGATAGGCGTGGTTCCACTCGGTCCAGCTGTAAACGGGGTTGAAATCGCGGCTGGAGACGAAAAACAGATATCTTCCGCATTCGCTGAAAGCCGGTCCTGATGAGGCGTACCACTTGTCGGTAACCGGAAAAGACTCTCCCGAATCAACCGAGTACATCCATACGCGCTGCATGCCTTCCACTTCCGGGCGGGTGTATGCTATCCATTTGCTGTCAGGCGACCAAGTGAAATTGGTGATCTCCCAGTATTCGGCAGTGTCAACTGTAGTTACCCGGCGGTTTTCGGTGTTTACAAAACGGAGGCGGTTTTTCTTGTCAGACCAGAGAATTTTCCGGCTGTCGGGCGACCACTGTATGGAGTAGTAATAGGTGTCGGCTCCGTCGGTCAGCTGAACGGCTTCTCCGGATCCATCCTGCGGCCGTTTCCAGAGTTCGTTTTCACCGGTTGTGTCGGAAATGTAGGCAATGTAACTCCCGTCGGGAGACCAGGCCGGATTGCGGTCGTGCACACCTGTTGATTGCGTGATATTCCGTGTGATGCCGCTTGATGCAGGCACGGTGAAAATATCGCCACGAGCTCCGAAAAGTGCGCGGTTTCCGTCCGGTGCAATGTCCCAGTTCTGTACCATTTCATGGACCTGTGTGAGGCCGCCGCGGCTGAAAATATTGTCCGAATTAACGCGAACAGGCACGCGGTTAACCTCTTCGGTGGCGATGTCGAAGCGGTAGATAAATCCGCCGTTTTCAAAAACAATATGATCTCCGCCGATGGACGGGAATTTGATATCGAAATCCTCAAAAAACGTAAGCTGACGCGCTTCGCCTCCGTTCACACCCTGCACCCAAAGATTCATCCGTCTGTTTTCATCCCGGTCGGAGGCAAAGTAGATGGTATCGCCGTGCCACATCGGGATGATATCCTGAGAGTCGTTGTTAGTCAGGTTGACGGTCTCGCGGCTGTTGAAATCGTGAATCCAGATGTCGTCGGCCATTCCGCCGCGATATTTTTTCCAGGTGCGGAATTCGCGGAAAATGCGGTTATAGGCCAGTTTGGAGCCGTCGGCGGAATAGGAAGCAAAACCACCACGGGGAAGCGGAACCTGCTCGGAAATGTCACCATCACGCCCGGCCAGAAAAAGCTGCCCCTGAAATGAGTTGAAAGAACGTTTTCGGGAGCGGTAAAGCACGTTTTCCCCGTTCGGATGCCAGCCCATTACGATGTTATTGGGCCCCATGCGATCGCCCACATCGTCGCGGCCGAGCGTTGGAGTAAGGGTGATGCGTTCGGGTTCGCCGCCTTCAGAAGGTATAAGATAGACTTCGGTGTTCCCGTCGTACTGACCCGTAAATGCGATGGTAGCTCCGTCGGGTGAGAAACGCGGAAACATCTCGAATCCGTCATGGTTGGTCAGCTGACGCGCAACCCCTCCGTGCAGATCAACGGTGAAGAGGTTTCCGGAAAAGGTGAAAACAATTTGTTCACCGTTGGTAGCCGGGAATCGAAGAAGGCGGGTTTCATCATCCTGAGCCAAAGCAGGAAAAGCAGTTGCAAAAAAAAGCAAGACGAGAAGGCTAATCGTAAGTCGTCGTATCATATTGGTTTCAATCGTGTTGTGATGGGTAATGTATGAAAAGGGTGATCGTTCGTTGCGGAGCGCGCTCGTCCGGCAGGAATGGATGCAGGCTGATGCGCACAAACGGCTGTCGAAATCGTATCCAAAGGCAAACCGGAAATGCTGGTGCGAAATAAATAACGTGCATGATCTCCGGTTCTACAGGCAAAATGGAATGTAGGAAATGTTTATATGCAATAAAGTTGCAATAAATCGTTTTTGCAACTTTTA
>PXDL01000405.1 GCA_003566395.1 Balneolia bacterium
GGCTTGTTTGGCCGTATCAACAAGCTCCCGGAATGTTCGGGCGGTATCGGGGTGCTGGAAAAAGAACCGTGAATAATCAGCCATCCCGTATTCGAGCATCTTCCGGTTTACATGCACTTCCCGTCCGTCATCACCTTTAGCCATTACGTAGCCGTAATACCGGCCATAGCGGTCGTCGGGCATGGCTCCACGCGGACCGATAATCCGAACCTGCCGGCCTTCAAGTAAATCCTGCAAAAACGCTTTGGATGCTCCGGCGTGGTAGTGCGAACTGTCCTGACCGGCAAACATGCGGGGGGCATTGACACCTAGCAGACTTATCGGGAAATGAAGATTAGGACTCAGCTCAACTTCTATAATTTGCCCGTCAACTACATCGGTAACACTGTACCACCGATCAGGATCAAGGGATGGTACCGGAGGGTCGGTATCGCCGCGGGCTCTGGATTTAATCCCTTTAAAATCCTGAAGAAACTGATTGGCAATCACGCCGCAGTGAATCATCAAAATGTACTCGTCGTTTGCGGTTTCGGCGGCAGCAGAAAAATTATATGATCCGGTTATCACCACAGGATTGTGATCCGGATTTTCACTTAGCGCATCAATAAGCAGGGTTTTATGGTGAAGCTTGCGAAGTTCCCGCGCCGGCATCACGCTTCTGCCAAACAAACGCGCCTCGGGACTTGCCCAGATTTCGCCCTGATTTCTGTAGCGTCCGTAAAAAGAGCGGTCGATGACGCCGTTCAGTAAAATTTCCGGATCGGAACTTTTCTGCCAGATCGCCCTGCTGATGGGAATTGTGGGCGTAATCGCAAAAGCGATGAATGCCATATCGTGCCGGGTTTCGTTCTCCACCAGCTCTACAATACGGTCGCTGACCGAAGGCCTGCTCCGGTCCCGGTTCATGGGTGAAAAGTAGAGTTCTACACGGGTGTCGTTCACCCAAAACTCATTTTGCGATATATTAGGTTTATCCCGCTTGAAACGGGCACGTGCGGGGTCTGGTTCAGCTCCGTCACTGCCCCACATGATATTAAACTCTTCCTCAAACGCCCTGGTGATTCCGCTGTCTTTTATCACCATAGACAAGTTGGTATTGTAGGGACCGGTGTAGGTCAGGTTCATCGAAGCCGCCCAGGTGTAATAGTCGTCAGGGTCTTCACTCATGGCGTCTATTACGGCAAATTTATGGTGCATAAACGATCCGGCGCCGGTAATGCGATGCTCTTCTGTGCTTCCGTCCGGGCGGTAAATCGTACCGCTGTCATCCATGGTGATGATATCCCCGTCGCGAAGCATCTGCCACAGTGGCTCGGTAAATCTGGGATTACGATGTTTATTGGTGTAGTCGGAAATCACCCGGACCCGAAGCCCACGCTCGCGGGCCCGAACCAGCGCTTCGCCCACCTTATGGTTCTGGAAATCATAAATGGCCAGGTCCACGCTGTACTTTGCACTGTCGATACGATCTACAAGGGTTGAAATCAAATCGTGAGAATCATTCACCTTAATTCCATCGCGGGAGTAGGTAGTGTCGGCCGGCATGTTGAAATAGACCTCAATCCACTCAACGGTCGAGGTGTCGGCCGGAGCCGAAAAGGATGAATATCCCAAAGCCGGGGCTGCGTTGCCCGAAATGCCCATCATCATCGCCCAGCTTACCACCGCTACCCAAATACGGGCTTTTCCATCAATTTTTAAATTCTTTAATGTAAACATATCAAATCGCTAAAAGCTTTGATGAGCATGGCCTCCCGTTTTTTTAAAGCCATTTCATAATCTCTGTTGCCAACATACCGCGCCGGCATGGGTCACTCTAATAACGCCGAATCGCCGGATTCACGTATTTACCTTCCGGGTTTTGCTCCCGGCCGCCGACCCCCAATAATGTAAGAATCTGTCCTGATACTGAAAACGTCGCCAAACCGGCACCGTGGGCGGCGCATCCAAAATGGTTGCTTTCAGATTAGCCCGTTAACCGCTATTTTATTTAGTTAGCCTGCCATAGCTTTTTCACCGTACACTGTGTGCTTCCGGCTCTGTATTTTGCAGGGTGATGACGTACCCGGAGGTGAAAATAAATCAGGAGAAATTTAAAGACGTTCTTCTCCTGAACCATGCGCCCGGCAGGCCGATTTCATCCCGTTTGAATCCGGAACTTTATGGCAGATTTTCAGTTACTAAATCCCCTGCGCTGGAAAAAATCTTTCCTTATCAGCATTCTTGCCGGTTTCCTGGTGCTTTGGTTTGGTTTTCTTGATAATTACAGCATCTATACCCGATACCAGCTTCACCAGGAAAAAGCGGAGCTGAAACGTGAAATTGAGCAACTCAGAACCGAAACCGAGCTTCTCGAAACGCAGATTAACCAGCTTCACACCGACTCTTTTCACTTCGAACGAATTGCGCGGGAAGAATACGGTATGAAAAAACCCGGCGAGGTGATTTACGAAATCAGGGACTGAACTTACCGCTATGTTTCTTGCTCAGGCATGAGATCAACTCACAAGCTTTACGATTTACCTAATATGATTTTCATTTCATGATTTCCATTGGTGTTGATTTAGGCGGAACAAATATCAAATCCGCTCTCATCCATCCCGAAAAAGGGGTGATCAAAAATGTTTCGGTGCCCACCGAAGCCGGTAAAGGCCTCGAATCTACGCTCAACCGCATTGCTTCGGCAATTAATGAACTTAAAGATGTAGCCGAAGATTCTGTTAAGGGAGTTGGAATCGGCGCGCCCGGCATGATCAGCCTCGACCGGAAATCAGTTTACAACCCTCCGAACCTTCCCGGTTGGGACCACGTGGAACTGGCCCGTGAAATTCACGAACGCACCGGGCTTAACGCCCTTGTTGAAAATGACGCCAACCTGATGGCTCTGGGTTCGGCTCGCTTCGGTTCGGGCAGGCCTTTCGACTATTTTATTATGCTCACCCTCGGCACGGGTGTAGGCGGCGGCATCATCATTGAAAACAAAATTTTCCGTGGAGCCACCGGAGCGGCTGCCGAGCTGGGGCACATCTCAATCGATTATCACGGGGCCGAGTGTAACAGTACGGTTCCGGGAGCTATCGAAGCCTATCTCGGCCAGCGATTTCTGAGCAGAAATGCCGCAAACGAAATAGAAAAGCATCCCGAGAATCAGCTTTACAAAGATTTCAGCGGCGATTTCAGCAAACTCGAACCGCGCGACCTTAGCGAGGCTGCAAACCGGGGCAACAAACTGGCTGTGGCGATTCTGGAAGACGCCGGACGCAAACTCGGCTATGCGATCGTAAACTACGTGCACACACTCGATATCCGCAAAATTGTTGTGAGCGGCGGCGTTGCCAATGCCGGTGATTTCATTCTGAAACCGGCTTACCAGGCCGCTATGGAAAGGCTGATGCCTCCCTTCCGAACGGATTTTGAAATTCTGCCCGAAATCCTGAGTCAGGAAGCCGCCCTGCTGGGTGCAGGCACCCTCGCTCTCGAAAATCTCTGACACACTCTTCAACCCGGTTTCATGCCCGTTACATACCGGAAATCTTGGATATGGCGCCTTCCGGTATTCCGCTTTCCGGCGGGTTTATTCATCGTATTTTGCCTGATTTTCCCGGATTCACAGCTTTTGGCTGCTTCCGGCTTCAGTACCGTATTGACCGACACCACCGAAGCGGCTTCCCCGGCCCCTCCCGACACCATTCCGCCGCCTGAAACGCCCGTGGTGCCCGATACGCTGCCACAACCCGATATGCGCGGAGACGGACCTCCCGGCGGGCGATCTCCGGGACAGCAGCCTCCTCCGGCTCAGGACGGTCAGGTTGGCGACCGCATCACCTTTTCAGCGCGTGATTCGCTCATCATAAGGCTTGATGAACGCAGAATTGCCAACCTTTATGGAAATTCGCGGGTTGAACATACCTCCGGCAGGCTGACCGCGGGAAGCATCACCCTTGATCTGGATGAAAATCTGGCCATTGCCGAAGCCCGTCGGGTACCGCTGGATACTACAGATGTATCGGATTTATTCCGGCGCTGGATTGCGCGAAAGGGAGAGTTTGCCGCCCCTGTCGATACCCTCACCATTCCAAGGCTGACGCGGGACGGTGATGAAATTGAAAGCCGGCGTATCATGTTCAATTTTGTTACCGAGAAGGGGAAATTTGACGTGGCCACGATGGATATGGACGGTGCGGGACTAACCGGCACTGCGGTAAAAGCACCGGCACCGCATGTTATTTTTATTGAGGACGCCGTCTATTCCACCTGCGATCTCGATCATCCGCACTATTACATCCGGGCACGGCGCATGAAGGTTGTGGATCAGGATGAAGTCTTTTTCACAGGTGCCCAGCTTTATTTTCTGGATATACCTTATCCGATGATTTTCCCCTTCGGATATCTCCCTTCCGGATTTCAGCAGAAGCAAAGCGGACTACTGGAACCTTCGCTCGCATTTCAGGATCAAAATACCCGTGGCCTCGGTATAGAAAATATAGGATGGTTTCAATATTTCAACGATTACCTCACCGGCTCCATAAGCACGGGTTTGTACACTTCGGGCACGTTTTTTTCCGACGGAACCCTGAATTACGCCAAACGTGACCGCTACCGGGGGAGTATCAGGCTCGGATATTCAAGAGAGCGCGGGCTTGAGTCCACCGATCCTGATTTTTCTCGTATTGTAAATAACAGACTTGCGATCACCCATCAGCAGACACTGAATCCTTATGCCAACGTTTCCGCCGACATCAACCTGCGTACAAGCGATTACTATCAGCGGAATTCCTACGACATAAATGAGCGCGCCGAGACATCCACGAGTTCACGAGCCTCCTACAATTACCGCCAGCCCGACGGACTTTATACGCTTGGTATTTCCATGCAGCAGAGTCAGAACTTCGCCACCAATCAGGTGCAGTTTCAGGGTCCGAACGCAAATTACAGCTTCCAGCGGTTCAATCCGTTTGAGCGAAGCCGGGGCACGGAACAGCGCTGGTATGAAACCCTCAGCATTGCTTATGGCGGCCAATTCAGTTCCCGATTCAACTATACGCCTTTGCGCGATGCCGACGGCGAACCTATTGAGGACACCAGCTGGATTCAGGCCCTGTTCTCGCCTTCGGCCTACAGAGAAGCCACCGGCGACATCGGCCACGTGCGCTACGGCTTATCGCAGCGGGCCGATATCACCACCCAGCTATCTACCAGCGAGTATCTGAATGTAACCACCAATGCGCGCATCAACGAGTTCTGGTATCCCGAAACCATTCGCAAAGAGTTCAACCCCGAAACCAACACCGTTGAAGACCGCATCGTACAGGGATTTGCAGCCGCGCGGACCTTCAATACCTCGCTGAATTTGGGTACGGCTTTGTACGGTATTTCACAAGCCAAAATCGGTTCCTTCGAAGGATTTCGCCATACCATGCGACCTTCTGTTTCGCTGAGCTATCAACCCGATTTTACCGGTGATTTCTGGGGCTATTTCCGGGAAGTGGAGACCGATACGCTCGGAAATACCAGACAGTATTCTATTTTTGAGCGCGGCATTTTGGGTGGCCCCACCGCCGGCGAGCAGCGCGTGATTTCGTTTTCACTGGCCAACGTACTCGAAACCAAACAGGTAAGGCGAGACTCAACCGGAGAAAGCAGCGAGAGAAACCTGCGCCTGATTGATAATCTGGGGGCCAATGTGAGCTACAACTTCGCCGCCGAGCAATTCAATCTGAGCGATCTCAACCTGACCTTTTCATCCAATATTCTGCAGAATATCCGGATCAACGCCAACGCCAGTTTTAATTTTTATGCACAGGACTCTCTGGGAACGGCGATTGACGAATACATTTGGGAAAACAGCAACCGGATAGCACGCCTCACCCGCTATACCATTAACGCCAGTACCAGTATTAGCGGAGGAGCCGGCGGGCCTCAAATTCAGCCCGGCCCATTATATTACCCACGATTTTATGACCCTTACGACCAAACCATTTTCAGGGGGATCGATCCGCTTTTTAATCGTGATCCCGTGCCCCCGTTTAACGTACCCTGGTCTGCATCCCTGCGCTTTTCGTATTCCTGGCGTTTCATAAACTTCGACAACCAGCAGCGATCGGCCGTGCTGAATGCCGAAAATATTCAGTTTCAGCTAACGCGGGGATGGCGGCTGCGAACATCCATCGGTTACGATTTTATTGAAGGCGACCTGACGCCCTCACGGTTTCATGTGGACCGAAACCTCCACTGCTGGACCATGAGCTTTGAGTGGAACCCCTTCGGTGATTTCAAGTTTTACATGTTTACCCTTCGTGTGAATGATTCTCAGATGCGCAGCCTGTTTCAAATGCTGCCGGGAATAAACGAGCTTGAACGCCGCGATTCACCTCTCGGACGACGAAACTGATACTTTTCCAACAACAACCGAACACACCCGGAACCCAGGATTGCAATTATATAATACTATGGCGAAAACAGAACCGGTGATACCGGATGACCCGACTTCCAAAAAAGGAATGAAGCTGCCCCGGAAAAGCAAAGAGCAAAAACAGCGGGCGCTCGAAATTCTGAACAAGTTGTATGAACATTACCCGAATCCCCATTGTGAACTGAATTTCAGCAATCCGTTCGAGCTTCTGATTGCCACCATTCTCAGCGCGCAGTGCACCGACGTACGTGTAAATATAGTTACCGAAAAGTTGTTCACGGATTACCCCACCGTGGATGCTTTTGCCGAAGCCGGCATTGAGGAACTTGAAGAGGCCGTTCGTACAACCGGATTTTACCGCAACAAGGCCAAAGCCATCAAAGAGACCGCCATCGCCGTCAGGGACCGTTATAACGGGAAAGTTCCACGCACGATGGATGAGCTGCTCACCTTACGGGGCGCCGCCCGGAAAACGGCGAACGTGGTATTGGGGAACGCCTTTAATATTAATGTGGGCGTGGTGGTGGATACGCATGTGTCCCGCTTTTCCAAACGATTCAGGCTCAGCAGGCACAAGAACACCGACAAGATTGAACGGGATTTAATGGCGCTTTTCCCCCGCGAAAACTGGACCGACCTTTCTCACCTGATGATTCACCACGGGCGGAATTGCTGTAAAGCCCGCATCTCCCGTCCGCCCGATCATGAGCTTTGCATCAACTACGGCGTAAACTGCGAATGCCGGAAAATGAGGTAAAATAATCAGTAAAGTGTAAGGTTTTGCGCGGCCGGGACTCATTGCGGTAAACACATATAAAAGGCTTTGCAAAACCGTTCGTTTGCCGGTTTACCAAAGCCGTCAACAATCTGATTTATGAA
>PXDL01000463.1 GCA_003566395.1 Balneolia bacterium
GATTTGTTTCTCAGTGATGGCCCCTTATACGTACGCGGCTGGCTGGAATGGAATTTATATCATGAAATCAATGCGAAAATCCTGCTATCGTACGATCCTGCCCCCTCCGGCATCAGACCCCCCCTTGGCGATGGCGAACAGGCTTGCCAGCCGCGCCTCGGAGGCCAGCAGGTCGTAGCAGTTGGGGTCGCGCGTGTTCGTCGCCACCGAAAAGCCAATGGACAGCAGCCTCTTGTCGGGATCGAGCAGAAAGGCAAAATCCATTTGCATGGCAAGATCGCGGGCCAGCCGTTCGACTTCGACAAGCCGTAGGCCGGTTCTGTTCGTCGCGTCTTCTACGTGGCCCGCGATGCAGTCGCGCGCCGCACCGCACCAAAAGGCCAAGTCGGCTGCTGGTTCCTTGAGGGCCGTGGCGAGGCCGGCAGCCTCGCTTGCAAGGGACAGCAAGGTCGGGAACGCCTCTTGCAGCTCATTCGCGGCGCTCAGACGGTCCAGCAGGACGGAAACAGCGACTGTCTCTGGGGTCAGCGACATCCGTGCCAGCGCCAGCGCATCGTCAAGCCCTGCGCGCCGTTCAGCCTCTGCCAGAGGCGTATCCTGCCAGGATCGGCAGGCCTGCGCCACGGCGATCAGGTGGCCGGCCAGATTGCCGCTGTCCACCGAAGAGATATAGGACGGCTCCAGCACGCGCAGGTCGCACGTATCATGCCAGTTGTAGAGGTGCCCGCGAAACCGGGGCATCCGTTGCACGCTGAGCAGTGTCTGTTCCAGCCGGGTGATGGCCGCCGCCTGTCCGATCCACCCCATGTCGCGCGCAACGGTTGTGGACAGCAAGTAGAGCCCTATATTGGTGGGCGACGTCCGGTGAAACACTGTGGGCGTCGGGATTTCCTGAAAGTTGTCAGGGGGCAGGAAGTTGTCGGCCTCGGTCACGAAGGTCTCGAAATAGCGCCACGTCCGGCGGGCAATCAGACGCAGGGCGTGGACCTCTGTCGCCGCAAGGGGCACTGACACCGCAGCCGCCTGTGAGCGGCTGACGCGATACGCCAACGCGGGCGCCGCCAACCACAGCAGCGCGAAGGGGGCGACAATCGGCCAGCCTTCAGGGTTGAGCGTGACCGCGACACCACAGGCGGACAGGCCAAGAATCAGGCCACCTGCCATCTGGCGGTACTGCGCGTCAGGCCGCAGCCGCACGCCCGCGCCCGCCGCAGCCGCCGTCACCCATTGCAACAGGTGGCGCCGCGTCACCGCCATCCGGAACATCGCGCGCCCTGCGGCATCGATCATCTGCCACGCCGTGTCGGCCAGAAACGCCGTGTTCAGCGCGATCTGCGCCAAGGACCGGCGCGCATCGGACAGCAGCGCCGCTAAATGGCTGCGCGAAGTGATTCCGGCCCGACCCGGCAGAACGGCAAACGGCAGCCCGACTAGATGCGGCAGTGCCAGCATAAAAAGCACCGCAAGCGTCCACACAACTGCCATCGGCACCGGCAATAGCCACCCTGCGAACAGCGCGGCCAGAGTGAAAGGTGCCACCATGGCGCGCCGCAGATTGTCAGCTACTTTCCACCGGCCAAGCGGCGACAGCCCACTGTCCGGGCGGATCAGCCACGGCAGAAGCTGCCAGTCGCCCCGCACCCACCGGTGCTGGCGGCGCATGGCGGTGTCGTAGCGTGCAGGGAAGTCGTCGACCACGTCGATGTCCGACGCCAGCCCCGCGCGGGCGAAGTCTCCCTCGAACAGGTCATGGCTCAACATGCTGTTGTCCGGCACGCGGCCCGCAAGGCTGGCGGCAAAGGCGTCTATATCGTAGATGCCCTTGCCGGTGAATGACCCCTCGGCGAACAGATCCTGATATACATTGCTGTCGGCACTGGCATAAGGCTCGATCCCCCCAGGGCTGGAAAAGACGCGCTGGAAGAACGAGCCGTCAGATCCGGTCGGCAGTGCTGGCGTCACGCGTGGCTGAATAATCCCAAAACCCGACGTCACGCGCCGGGCCCGGGGGTCAAACACGGCCCGATTGAGAGGATGCGCCATCTTGCCGATCAGCCGCGCAACGGTATCGCGCAACAGGCGGGTGTCGGCATCAAGGGTGATGACGAACCGCACATCCGGCGGTAGACTTTGATGAGGGAGGAAACTCGTGTCCGTGGCGCCGCGCAACAGACGGTTCAGCTCGGTCAGCTTGCCCCGCTTGCGCTCCCACCCCATCCACACGCCTTCTGCGGGGTTCCAGAGCCTGTGGCGGTGCAGGAACAGGAAACGATCATCTTGTTCGGACGGATACCGAGCGTTCAGGCGCTTCATCGCCGCCTCTGCTATGGCGACAAGAGACGCATCCTGCGGTGTCGTCTGACTAACCGCATCCGGCCCGTCTGACAGCAGCGCATAGTGCAGCGCGCCGCCAGTGCTGGACAAGTGATGCACTTCGAGTTGGTCGATCTGCGCCTGCAGATCCTCAGCGTCATGCAGTATTACGGGCACCACAACAAGTGTTCGCAAGGAAGACGGAATGCCGCCCACCAGATCCAGAGCTGGCAACAGTTTCGGCCGCACGGACCGGGTTATCGCCAGATTGACCAGCGCGATGCCGGCTTCCGACGCGGTGACAAGGCCGGTGATCGCAAGGAACAACAATGCCAGCCCATCTACCCCCGTGGTCCAGAGCGCCGCGCCGAGAACCACAGCCGAAATAAGAACGATGGCCCCCAGATAACCCGCAAGGCCATGCCGGCCTAATAGACGAGCCAGCCGCATCTTCAGGGTCGGCACAAACCTGACGTCGCGTTCCAGAGCACGCCGACCGGGCCCAATCAGGCTGAACCCCGGGTCGGATTCAGCGCCTGGCGCACCTTGCGCGGCAAGTCTGAGTGCGGCATCCGCTACCGCGATCTCACTCAAGCCAGACCGGCGTGCCAAAATCTCGATTTCCGTGCGGTAGCCGTTGCGCGAATTGAAATCCATCGCTGCGAAATCGGACCGGGCACGGATGCGACTGTCAATCAGGCTGATATCCTCGACGAAATCGGCCCAATCGTGTTCCGACGCTAAACGCATGCTGGTCACGATATTGCGCATCGTGACGTTCGATGCCCCTTGCCGCAGCTGTGCGTTCTGCACGACCGTCTCGATCGAAGATCCCTGTTGGTCCAGCCGGTCTTCCAGCCAGGCGTGCAGCGGCGTCTCGGCCGGGTCGAACCCTCGCAGCCGTTTTGCGATCTGGGCTGAAACGATTTCGTCCAGCGGGGCGGTTACGAGCGATGCGGTTGCAGCAAGGAGAGCGTCCCGCGGCGTCACCGCCGGATCGTTGCGCGCCCCCAGCACCTGATCGACGATCCTGTCGGCAACCATACGCTGTTCGTTGCCAAGGATGATCTGTTCGGCCAGGCGGCGCATGTTTTCGACCAGCACGATCCGCAAGGTGATCGCTACGGCCCAAAGTTCGCCAATGGAGAGCGGGCTGACCTGCTGGTAGGATTTCACGAACCGGGTGAGACTGGGAGCTGAAAGAAGGCTATCGGTATGGGCGACATAGGCCCATGCAAGGCCGAACACGCGCGGGTAACCAGCAAACGGACCATCGGCGAGCTTGGGCAGTTGCCGGTAGTATCCGCGAGGCAAATCTTCGCCGATCTGGTGCAACTGCTGTTCGACCAGATGGAAATTGTCCAGCAGCCATTCGGCGGCGGGCGTAACAGGACGCCTGGACTGCAAGGTTTTTGCGCAGGAGCGGTAGGCCGTGAGCAGATAGCGCGCGTTGTCCTCGACGCGCGCCGTCAATGGCTGGACACGCGGGCCGCGCCAAGGTGCCACCGTTTGCGCGGCCGCCAGCGTCAGCGCGTGATGCTCGAGCCTCTCGGTGCCGAATATCTCTGATCGGATCGGAGCTGTGTCGCGCCACAGGTCAGTCGCGCAGGGTCGCCATCTGAAAGTATAGACCATGCGCTGTCGTAGGCTGGGCATCAAGAGTGCGGCCGTCACGCCACCTCACGGGTGAATGGTTTCAGGTCGTCCGCAACTGTCCGCGCTGATCCGTTGGCCAAGACCCCCGTCCTGTCGGCCAGAGTCCCAAGTGCGGCATCATCGAATTTCGCCGAAGGCCGCATGCGCCGCGTCATGGCCACCCAATTGTCTGCAATCTGATCCCAGTTCATTTCGGGTCCCTTCAAGAGTTGGCGACTGTCCTTTCGCTGACATGCTCCAGCACGTCGCGCGTCACAATCTGAGGTTGTGGGGTAAGTTCAGGCCATGCTAGCGGGCCGGTGCCCCCGGCGCGCTATCCCAGATCAGTGTCGCCGCAGTTCCCGGAGCGAAGACGGCAGTATCCCGCCGATACTACCGACGACGAACGGAATTTCCGCCTTCAAGAATATCATTGATCAGGGTAGCGACTGCGGCGTGAAGCTCGGTCTGCCCGTCATCGCCCACATCATTCGCGTGCGCCGCAGCAGCATCGCGGAGTATTCCGACGATCTCATGTTCCGGCAGGATGTTGCGGTCATTCAGCGCAAGCAGAAGCGACTCGCAAATCGCGAGCGCCGCAGTTCCTGGCACATCAGGGATGGTGGGCATTGGCTTGGCCTTCCGTAGGCAGCTGTCGAGTGCGATACACACGATGAAAAGGAGCACTGCACCAATGTCACAGGTTTATGGTATCGTGGACTGAAGCAGATCAGTCCGGATGCTTGTATTGACGCCTATATACGGTTTGCGGGTCCGCCTCCGTCACCGGATATTTATCGACACAGGAGCATTTGTTCTGGGTGAAGTTCACAGTCCGTTTTCGCGCAAACTCGGAGCATTTGTTGCCTTGTCCGACCAGGAAATGTCAGCGCTTGACAGGTTGCATAGTCGACGGAGAATTTTTCCTGTCGGAGTGGACATGGTACATCAAGGCCAGACCGATCAGGCAGCCTATATCTTGGCTTCGGGTTGGGTGTGTTCGTACAAAATCCTTGCGGATGGCGCGCGGCAGATCGTCGATTTTCAGCTCCCAGGCGATTTCCTCGGCCTACGGTCAGTGTTGTTCCGCACCTCCGATCACAACATCGAACCCATCACAAAGGTCGAGGCGTCCGAAGTGCTTGTGTGCGATCTGCTGGAGACCTTCAGCGAGACACCGCGGCTTGCCACCGCTGTTCTCTGGGCGGCATCGCGCGACGAGGCCATGGTGGTCGAGCATCTGGTCAGCCTCGGACGGCGCAACGCGAAGGAACGGACCGCGCATTTCCTGCTGGAACTGGGCGCAAGGCTGAAACTGGTGGGTCTGGGCTCAACGTCGGGGTATGCCTGTCCTCTGTCGCAATACCTGCTGGCGGACACGCTGGGCCTAAGCGCGGTTCACGTCAATCGCGTCCTGCGCGAATTGCGCGAAGACGGCCTTGTAACGTTCCAGAACGGACTGGTGGAGATACACGATCTCAACGGACTGGTGGACCTCGCGGACTTCGACAAGACCTATCTCGACCACGAGGGCCCTCTGCTGAAATAATCAGGCAGCCGACATGCCGCCATCGACGATATTGGCTGCCCTGTTGACATAGGCGGCATCGTCGGAGGCGAGGAACGCCACAACAGCCGCGACTTCGTCCGGCGTCCTGTAGCGCTTCATCGGGATCGTCGCCGCGAAACCGTCATGCACTTCAGCCGCAGCATCTGAGCTGGCCCTTTCCTTGATCGCATCCATCATCCGGCGTTTGATGTGGCTGGGGTTGATGCAATTCACGCGTATGCCCCTGCACCCCCATTCCACCACCGCCGCACTGGTCAGGCTTGGAACTGCGTGCTTGCTGGCGACATAGGCGCAAACCCCGCCGATCCGGTGAGACCAGCCACGCTGAAAGACTTGATGATGCTGTGGCGACCAGCCTTGGCCAGTATCGGGCTTACCAGTTTGAACCCGACGAACATGCCCATAGGGAAAGCTGGGATGGGGTGGTTCTGCGCCGACCCGGCAAAATGCCACATCTTCAGGGGTCTCGATACGCGCCGAGAAGACGCAGGTCGGCATTCTGGGTGGCACAACTGGGTCGTAAATGTGGTCGTCTCGGGCAAATGTCATGCGTGGAACCTACATCATAACGGCGCATTTGCGCTATAATTAGGTGATAACCGCCGCCTCTTGCCGTAACCCCATATGTCCGGTAAGATTGCATTATCGGACATAAAAAGATACGCTGCAGCGCAGTCTCAAAATTACCGGATTTTCGGAGGAGTAATGTCGCCAGAGCACGAAAAATCGATCTCAGCGTCCATGGACACGACAAATCGTACTCAGGTCGACGAGAGCGCGCAAGGAAAGAGCGCGGGAATTGGCCTTCCCGCGCATGTTGCTGGCTCTGGCGCATTGGATCAGTTGGTGAATACCGCCCGCGACTATGCAAGTGCTGCGGCCTCCGACAACACGCTGAAAGCTTACGCCAAGGACTGGGCGCATTTCGCGCGCTGGTGCCGGATGCGCGGGGCGGACCCCCTGCCCCCGTCACCGGAGCTTGTGGGCCTTTATATTGCAGATCTGGCCGCGCCCCAGGGCCAAGGCGCAACCAAGCCCCCTGCAATGTCGGTCGCATCAATCGAGCGCCGCCTGTCGGGTCTGGGCTGGGGTTACGCGCAACGCGGGCTGCCGCTGGATCGCAAGAACCGCCACATTGCCTCGGTGCTGGCCGGTATCCGGCGCAAACACGCTCGCCCACCGGTGCAGAAAGAGGCCATTCTGGCCGAGGATATCCGCGCCATGGTCGCCACCCTGCCCCATGATCTCCGCGGGTTGCGCGACCGCGCCATCCTGCTGATCGGGTTTACCGGCGGATTGCGGCGATCAGAGATCGTCAGCCTGGACCGCCACAAGGATGACACGATGGACAGCGGCGGCTGGATCGACATCCTCGACGGCGGTGCACTGATCACTTTGCGCGGCAAGACCGGCTGGCGCGAAGTGGAAATCGGGCGCGGTAGCAGCGACCAGACCTGCCCTGTGCATGCGCTCGAGCAATGGCTGCATTACGGGCGCATTGATTTCGGGCCGATATTCACCGGCGTCACCCGCGATGGCAAACGCACGCGAGACACACGGCTCAATGACAAGCACATCGCGCGATTGATCAAGGCTTGCGTGCTGGCGGCTGGCCTGCGCCCGGATTTGCCTGATGCCGAGCGCGTCAAACTCTATTCCGGCCACAGCTTGCGCGCGGGTCTCGCCAGCAGCGCCGAAGTCGATGAGCGCTATGTCCAGAAGCAGCTTGGCCATGCCAGCGCCGAGATGA
>PXDL01000003.1 GCA_003566395.1 Balneolia bacterium
CTCGGAGCTGCTGTAGAAGCATCTTCGCGCGGTTACAAAACATTATTACTCGAAAAATTTGATTATGCCAAAGGCACATCAAGCCGCTCAACTAAACTGGTGCATGGCGGGGTCCGCTATCTGCAGCAGGGTAACGTAAGCCTGGTTCTTGAAGCGCTTCGTGAGCGTGGCCTGATGATACAAAATGCACCGCACCTGTGTCGGAATCAGGCTTTTATTGTTCCCAATTACGACTGGTGGGGCGGCCCCTTTTATGGAGTAGGCCTCAAAGTCTATGATATGCTTGCCGGAAAACTGGGACTCGGACCCTCCAAAATTCTCTCACGCGACGAAACCATGAAACGTATCCCTACCATAGAACCTCAGGGGCTGCGCGGCGGAGTTATCTATTATGACGGTCAGTTTGATGATTCGAGGCTGGCGGTGAATCTTGCCCAGACGGCTCATGAGCAGGGTGGATTTCCGGTTAATTATATGAGTGTTAACGGGCTTATAAAATCCAAGGAAGGAATGGTAACCGGGGTTAAAGCTACCGATACCATCAATAACGAGGATTTCGAAATAAACGCGCGGGTAGTGGTTAACGCCACCGGCGTGTTTACCGATTCCGTACTCAAAATGGACAACCCGGAATCCAAACCGATGATTAAGCCCAGCCAGGGTATTCACATCGTTCTGGATAAAGAATTTCTGCCGGGCGAATCTGCAATTATGGTACCGCAGACCGATGACGGCCGGGTGCTGTTTGCCGTTCCGTGGCATGATAAAGTGGTTGTGGGCACCACCGATACCGCAGTTGATCAACCGGATTACGAGCCCAAAGCCTTCGATGAAGAAATTAACTTTGTGATGACCCATGCGGCTCGCTACCTCACCCAGGATCCGAAAAAAGAGGACGTTCGCAGCGTATTTGCGGGATTGCGTCCACTGGTAAAACCACAGGATGACAAAGGTACATCTGCCATTTCAAGAGACCATACCCTGTTGGTCTCCGAATCCGGGCTGGTAACGATTACAGGTGGTAAATGGACAACCTATCGCAAAATGGGTCAAGACACGATAGATCAGGCATCTATTGTCGCAGGTCTCGAAAACCGGGATTGCATAACGGAAAACATGCGCATCCACGGCTGGCTTAAGAATGCGGACAAAACGGACCCGCTGCACCTCTATGGATCCGACGCTCCATCAATCCGCAAACTCTGTAAAGAAAACAGAGATTTGGAAAAGCCTCTTCACAAAGACTTGCCTTACATAAAGGCGGAAGTAGTATGGGGTGCCAGAAACGAAATGGCAATGACTGTAGAAGATTCATTGTCCCGCAGAACACGGGCATTGCTGCTCAACGCCAAAGCAAGTATCGAAGCCGCTCCGGAAGTAGCGCGCTTGCTTGCTGAAGAATTGGGATATGATGAGGCCTGGCAAAAAAAGCAGGTGGATACCTATACCAAACTTGCAGAGGGGTACACACTTACTTAATACAGGCCTCATCTTCTTACATGCAGATGAAAAGGTAACACCTGAAAAAACAAACAAATGTGCCCTCGGCGGTTCGGGCGGAGCAGGTTCTTTTTTTGAAGAATCCACCAGGGTTTTACCCGATTCTGCCGTAGGTACAACATCACTTAAAACAATCAATAACTAAAGGAGATTCATATTATGAGTCCTTTTCTTGGTGAAATTATCGGTACCGCGATTCTCATCCTGTTGGGAAACGGCGTTGTTGCCAACGTTGTACTGAATAAAACAAAAGGCAACAACAGCGGGTGGATTGTGATAACATGGGGCTGGGGTATCGCGGTTTTTACAGCCGTATTTTGTATGGGGCATTTTAGTGGCGCTCATATTAATCCGGCAGTAACCGTAGGATTGGCCACAGCCGGGATGTTCGACTGGAATATGGTTGCGCCTTACATCGGTGCACAAATGCTCGGCGCGTTTATCGGCGCGGTTCTGGTATGGCTTGCTTATAAAGATCATTTCGCGGCTACTGAAGACGGCGGTGCTAAACTGGCGGTTCATTGTACGGCACCTGAAATCAGGAATTACGGTTCAAATCTTACAACAGAGGCAATCGGTACCATTATGCTTGTTTTTGGTGTGTTCTATCTCGGTTCCGGTTTCCCCATGGGTCTGTTCGAAATAAATAACGGCGAAATGCTAACCCCGATTATGATAGACGGAGTGGAAGTAGGGCTTGGCCTCGGGCCTTTAACTGCCCTGCCTGTTGGGCTGTTGGTACTTGGAATCGGTCTTTCGCTCGGTGGACCAACAGGCTATGCCATTAACCCGGCTCGTGACCTTGGTCCGCGCATCGCCCATGCCGTTCTGCCCATACCCAACAAAGGCAGCAACGACTGGGGATACTCCTGGGTGCCTGTGGTAGGCCCGATAATCGGTGCCGTTATTGCCGCGCTCATTTACATGGCGATTATGTAACAAAAAAGATGAAAGATTGACAACGCATGGAAAGCCGGCCAAGCGGGCCTTTGATTAGTGCCCGCTTGTAAGGCCTTCACAAAAAACACCATTAATAGACAGTGAAAATTATGAAATCTGTTAAAACACTTACCGTAACTCTGGCCTCCGTATTCCTACTATTATTAGGAACAGGAATTCAAACGGCTTCGGCTCAGGGTGCCTCATTTGAATCAGATACAGGCTGGAATTTTAGCGCAACAGGTGCACTTCCGGTATTTATGGTTTTTTCCAACCATGAAGACTTCAGTGCGGATGGTGACGATCAGTTTGCCACCCGCGTGATGTCCGGATTTAATCCTGGGAACATCACCTTTAATATTGCCGCCCCTTCCCAAAACGGAATATCTGTTTCGGCTCATTTCCAAATTAACCATCACCTGCACGGACCAAGTGTTCAGAATGCGGGCTTGTTTGAAGGCCGTGTAGCCGATATCGCTATTTCCGGTGACTTCGGTACCTTTAACGTGGGTAAAGGCTTCGGTATCTACAACAGTATTGCTATCGGTGATGCAGGAAGCGGAATGGGAGTGGGACGATTCGCCGGCCCGGATGCCGCCAATGCCACGCTCGGACGTATCGGCTCAGGTTATACTTATGCAAATTTTAACCCCCGTGTTACCTACACAACACCCGACCTCGGTGGGTTTACGTTTAAGGCCGGTCTGATTAATCCTGAAAAGCCCGACGGAGCTTCCTCCGGGGTAGAAACCTCGTTCGCCCGCCTGGAAGCACAGGCCGATTACCTCGCTACGTTTGAGGGTGGTTCTGCACAGCTTTGGCTCGGCGGAATGTACCAGAATGTGAACGTAGTAGCAGATGATTTCGACTATGATATTAACGGATGGGATACCGGCCTGAAATTCGTATTCGGCGGCTTTGGTCTTACAGGAGCATTTTCTCAAACTACAGGTGTGGGCGCAGACGGCCTGATCGGACTCAACCTGATCGGCAGCGGACTCGCCCAAGCTGAAGTGGAAGCCACCCAGTGGTATGCCGAAGGTACCTACGATTTTGGACGGTTCCTGCTCGGTGCAAGCTATGGGGAAGGCTCCCAGGATGCGGCTCAAACCGTGCTGGGAAGTTCTCCCGACATCACCAACGAACTTCTGATGGTCTTCTTCCGGTTAGGCGTTACCGAACAGCTTACGCTTATGGGCGAATTCCAAACCTTTGCCTCCGATGCTCAGGCAGACTATATCGCCGGAATTCTTGGGATGCAGTTTAACTTCTGATGCAAAGCTGAAAAACCTGCCAATTTAAACGTATGGTCGAAAAAGGTTCCTGTGGTTTTGCTGCTATGGGAACCTTTTTTGTTATACTAACAGAAGACTTTGATAAATCCGTAATGTTTGTCCGTGTTAATCGCCGGAGCAAAAAAACGCAGCCCACCGAAGCTTCGGGATGTGTGGATCTCATTTTTTGTGATAAGGCGGAAGATCGACAAAGGAACGGTTTTGCAAAGCCTTCCCATGATACACCGAATAACGGAATCTGATGTAAACGCAATGAGTGCCGAGCATCAATGCCCCGACTAACTAACCGCAAAATTAGGAGATGAACAGAATGAAAAAACTGATTAATAAACCCGATGATGTAATTCGTGAACAACTTGAAGGCATGCAGGCCGCCCACGCCGACCTTCTTAAGGTGAATTATGAGCCGTTTTATATTACACGAGCCGGCGGCCCTGTAAAGGGAAAAGTTGCCCTTGTTTCAGGAGGCGGCAGCGGGCATGAGCCCATGCACGGAGGCTTCGTAGGCCACGGAATGCTTCATGCCGCCTGTCCCGGTGAAGTATTTACCTCCCCCACTCCCGATCAGATGCACGAAGCAGCCAAAGCGGCCGACGGAGGTGCGGGTGTGCTCAACATCGTTAAAAACTATACCGGTGATGTGATGAATTTCGAAATGGCCGCCGAGCTTGCAATGGCCGACGGCATCAAAGTACAGAATATCGTGATAGACGATGATATTGCCGTTAAAGACAGCCTCTACACGGCCGGAAGGCGCGGGGTCGGTTCTACTGTACTGATTGAAAAGATCTGCGGTGCCGCATCAGAAAAAGGGTACGACCTGGAAAAACTATCCGCACTTTGCCGTACCCTTAATCAAAACGGACGAAGCATGGGCATGGCCCTGACTTCCTGTATCACTCCGGGTAATGGTGAGCCGAGTTTTGAAATCGGTGACGACGAGATGGAAATCGGAATCGGTATTCACGGTGAGCCGGGCATCAAACGGGATAAAATAAAATCGGTGGATGAAATCACCGAAATGATGACGGTTTCCATTATCGAAGACAAGCCTTACACCCGTAAACTGAAAGAGTGGGATTTCGGCAAAAACGAATGGGTGGAACGGGAACTCACCGACGAACCTCTCAAAAAAGGCGATAAAGTGATTGCTTTCGTGAATAGCATGGGCGGAACGCCGGTTTCCGAACTCTATGGAGTTTATCGTAAAATGGCACAGATAACCGATAAATTCGGGCTTAAAATTGTACGGAATTTGATCGGACCGTATATCACCTCTCTTGAAATGCAGGGCTGTTCCATCACCCTGATGAAAGTGGATGATGAAATGATTAAACTTTGGGATGCTCCGGTGTACACACCCGGGTTGAAGTGGGGTAAGTAAGCACCTAATAACAGATCAAATCACTGCACATCCACCCTCCGGCTGCCTTCGGAGGGTGGATGTATTTTAATCCTAACCCTCATTTTTCTATGTTATGTTAAAGAAGGATCACGTTTTATCCTGGATTAATCGCTGCTACGAAGTCCTTGAAGAAAACCGGCAGTATCTGACCAAACTGGACACGGCTATCGGGGATGCCGATCATGGAAACAACATGCATCGCGGATTCAAAAAAGTACACATCCAGTTCGAAACCTTGCAGGATAAAGATATAGGCGCCATTTTGAAATCGGTAGCAATGACCCTGATTTCATCGGTCGGCGGCGCATCCGGACCGTTGTACGGTACGTTTTTCCTTCAAATGGGAACCAAAGCCGGTTCGAAAGAGGAGCTTTCACCCAAGGAAGTTGCACAGATATGGCGGGCCGGGCTTGAAGGCGTCAAAATGAGAGGCAAGGCTGAACCCGGAGACAAAACTATGGTGGATGTCCTGACCCCGGTTGTGGAATCGCTTGAACGTGATGTTGAAGCAGGCAAATCTCTGGTAGAAGCCATCGATCAGGCTGTAGAGGCGGCTGAGAAAGGTGTGCAGGATACCATTCCTCTCATTGCCCGTAAAGGACGTGCGAGTTATCTCGGAGAGAGGAGTAAAGGGCATCAGGATCCCGGAGCTACATCGTCCAAACTCATCCTGCAAGCATTGCGCGATTCGCTGAGCTGAATTTACCGTACGCCCCTCCCCATTCATCCTAAAGGCACACCTAAAATATGGTAGGAATCGTAATTGTCTCTCATAGTCAGTTATTGGCAGAGAGCCTGAAAGACCTTGCTCTGGAGATGGGTAAAGGAAAAGCAAAAGTTGCCGTTGCAGGCGGGGTGGACGACCCCGATAACCCGGTGGGAACCGATGCCATGAAAATTCTGAATGCCATCAACGAGGTCTATTCGGATGAAGGTGTGGTTGTATTTATGGATTTGGGCAGCGCGGTTATGAGTGCGGGAATGGCCGTTGAATTTCTTGATGAAGAACAGAAGAAACATATCCGACTTTGCGGTGCGCCTTTGGTTGAAGGCGTAATAACTGCTACGGCACTTGCCGGGGCCGGAGCCGCAATTGAAGAGATAGTGCGTGAGGCCCGCTCCTCCATAGCAGGAAAAACCGAGCAGCTGGGAGAAACAGGTTCGGACGATACAGCCGGTGCGGATTCGGGTTCAGGCCCGGATGAAGATGCCCGGAAGGAACGCTTCACCCTGCATAATACCATGGGGCTTCATGCCCGTCCCGCCGCCCGTATTGTACAGGCGCTGGCCGATACCAATGCTGATGTGCAGATCAGAAACCTAAGTCGTGACGGAGATTTTGTATCCGCCCGCAGCATGAACAGCCTGATATCGCTGAATGTAAAGCAGAACGATACCCTGGAAATCAGCTTCAGCGGTCCGGATGCGCAGCAGGTATTCGAGACCATTGCGGCTATGATGGAAAATAATTTCGGAGAATCGACACTACCTGCCATTAAATCTACGGCAAAGGGTACTGTGAAAAGCAATAAATTCACAGGAAAAGATAAATTAAAAGGCATTTCGGTTTCTCCGGGCTTTGCTGTGGGACCCGTTTTTCACCACAAAATAAGTCTGCCCAAAGTCAGTAAAAAACCGGCAGGTACACCGGAAGAAGAGCGAACAGGTTTAAATGAAGCCCTTGAGCAGGCTGAAGCGGATATTGAAGAGCTTAAAAAGCAGAGTCGCAGCAAAATCGGAGAAGAGGAGGCCGCTATTTTTGATGCGCAAGTTCTGCTCTTGAAAGACCCGGAACTGCTGAAGAAAGCGGAACAAAGAATTAAGGAGGGCATGTCTGCATCTGCTGCCTGGAAAGAGAGCCTCGGCGAGATGATTCAGATGTATGAGCAAATAACCGGCGATAGCCTTGCATCAACACGAAAGATTGATCTTGTGGATGTAGGGCGACGCGTTCTTGAAAAACTTTCAGGGAAAACGTTAAACGGAATTGAACTGAGTGAGCCTTCGGTTATTTGCACGCACGACATCAGTCCGTCGGATGCCGCTTCCCTGAAATCCGATCAGGTACTTGCAATTTGCTGTGAAGCCGGCAGTGA
>PXDL01000511.1 GCA_003566395.1 Balneolia bacterium
GATAGCTTCATGTTGAAAATCGACGGGCTACTCTGCGTTGGTTCATCAATTTAATAATTCGTATTTTATAAAATTGAGCACAAATCAGATTCGTTTATTTTGGAAAAAATCGCACTTACCAAGAAAAAGCAGACTAAAGAAGATGTACTGAGACAGAGTCTGCTTAAAGAACGCGGGCAAATACCCGCTCACGTTGCCATTATCATGGATGGCAACGGAAGGTGGGCCAAAAAACAGGGACGAATGCGTATTCAGGGGCACAAAGCCGGCGTTGATTCGGTACGTGATACCATTGAAGCCTGTGCCCAGCTCGGCGTTAGTCATCTGACCTTATATGCTTTTTCCACCGAAAACTGGAGACGGCCGAAGTCGGAAATCAGTGCGCTTATGAAGCTGCTGATCCAAACGCTGAGAAAAGAAACCCTGAACCTTAATAAGAATGATCTAAAGCTTCATGCTATCGGAGAACTCGACCGACTTCCACCGGTTTGCCTTAAAGAACTACACGAAGGCATTGAAATGACCCGGGATAATCAGCGGATGGTTATTACTTTGGCGTTGAGTTATTCGGGCCGTTGGGATATCAATAACGCCGTGCGGGATATAGGTGAAAAAATACTGAATGGGAAAATATCGCTTGATGATATCAACGATGAAACCATACACGCACATTTGGCGACCCACGATATGCCCGACCCTGATCTGCTCATCCGTACCGGTGGTGATTTCCGAATTAGCAATTTCTTGCTGTGGCAATGTGCTTATACCGAGTTTTTTATTACCCAAAAATTCTGGCCGGAGTTCAGACGCTCCGATATCTATGAAGCAATAGAGACCTATCAGACCCGTGAGCGCCGTTTCGGCATGATTTCAGAACAATTATATAAAAAAGAAAAAGAAAAAGCCGCCGCGTCCGTTTAGTGACTCTGATGAGTATGCAGGCCACTGTGCCGCAACCTTCTTTTGGTCTGAATACATCAACCTGTTAACCTGAAAAAATCCTTCGAATTTCAATCAGCGTGTTAAATAAAAGCCGCATCACATTTTTAGCATTTCTACTTTTTGGGCTGCTTACCTTTCTCAACGAAACCACTCAGGCACAAGTGCTTCCGCCTTCAGGTGGAGGAATTCTTACCAATCCTCTTGATGCCACCCCGCGAACCTTCACGATTTCTCAGGTTGACGTAACCGGGGCCGAGACCCGTAGCGAAACGATGATTAAATCAACTGCGGGCCTTCAGGAAGGGGATCAAATCACGATTCCGGGGCCCGACCTGGGTGATTCGATCAAGCGTTTGCACCGCACCGGTTTGTTCTCCGACGTCCAGATTTATCAGGTTTCCCGCTCGGGTTCTCAGGTGCATCTGGAAATCGTAGTGCAGGAACAACCCCGTCTCGACCGTTATGAAATTACGGGTGTAAGCCGTTCGCAGCGGCGCGACCTGCGCGATAAAATTCCGCTGGTTGCAGGTTTTGCAATTACCGAGTCTTCCAAAGCGCAGGCTGTTAACGTAATTCACCGCTATTACAGGGAGCGCGGGTATCGGGGAACGGAGGTTACGATCATAGAAAAAGACCGTGATGAAATCCGCAACCGGCTCACCCTTGAATTCAATATCGATCCCGGTGAACGGGTTCAGATCCGGGAAATCGTTTTTGAAGGCAATGAGAGTTTCAGTGACGCCACCCTGCGCGGAGAACTGGAGGAAATCAAGCGAACCACTTTTTGGCGATCACTTACGCGGCAGACCTGGGATCGGGAAAGCTATAGAAAGGCCAAAGACAACCTGATCAGTTTTTATCAAATGAACGGTTTCAGGGATGTGCGAATCGTGGAAGATTCCGTGTATGTATTTGAAGACCGTTACGGCAAAATATATCCGTTTACAAAGAATCCGCAGCGACAGGCGGCCAAAACACGTGATGCCATCGGCGTTTTTATGCGTCTCGTAGAGGGTCCGCAGTATCACGTAAGAAATATTTCGTTTGAAGGAAACACGGTCTATACAGACGAGGAGCTTCTTCAGGCCCTGAATTTCCAGAAAGGTGATGTGTACAATGCTTCCCGTTTTGAGGAAAATATGTACGGAAACCGCCGTAATACCGATGTTTTTTCACTCTATCACGATATCGGGTATCTGTTTTTGCAGGAAGAGACCGATGTACGGGATGTGCCGGGCGATTCGCTCGACATCCATATAAGCCTGGTGGAAGATGAAATTGCCACCATTAACCGTGTCGAGTTTTCAGGAAATACGAAAACTCACGATCACGTGGTCAGGCGAAATCTGAGAAATATTCCGGGCACCAATTACAGCCGGTCGGCTATTCAGCGCTCGGTTCGTGAGCTGGCTACCCTCGGCTATTTCGTGCCGGAAAATATCGTACCGGACCTGGATTATGACTATGAAAGCAAGGAAGTGGATATTTACTACAGCCTTGACGAAACAGCCGGTTCGGATAACTTTGAACTTTCGGGCGGTTTCGGCGGACGTCAGTTTGGTGTAATTCTATCCGCCCGCGTTAATTTTAATAATTTTTCTGCTGCCAATATCTTAAACGGAAGTGCCTGGCGACCGCTGCCAAGTGGAGACGGTCAGCGATTATCGCTTGGCGTACAGCTAACGGGCGGCGGTTTCCGGAGCTATAATTTCGGCTTTCAGGAGCCGTGGCTGATGGGGCGCCCGAATTCGTTGGGCGTGAACGCGAGCTACAGCTATTTCAGGTTCAGAAGCGCAACGGGGGCGAGTACGGAACGCTACGAACAGTTTAGCACATCCGTGTCGCTTGGCCGCCGTCTGACGGTACCTGATGATTATTTCCAGCAAATTACGGTGCTGAGGTTTCAATCATTTTCATCTCAGTTTCCGAGGGGTCTTATAGAAGCCGGCCGCTCCACTACCTTATCGCTCAGACTCGGTCTCACCCGGAATTCGCTTGATAACTTCATTTCACCGAATACCGGCTCAACCTTCGATATAGGCTTCGAATTTGCCGCACCGCTTCCGGGTTTTGATCAGTTTTATCTGGCCGATCTCGGCTTCACCCAGCATATTCCTATCGTTGGAAGCCTGGTTGCTTCGGGTGGTTTCGAATATGGCTATCTGGGCTGGTTCGGGGGCGGAAGCAGAAGTCAGTATCAGCGGTATTACCTCGGTGGTACCCAGCTTCAGCAGCAGCAGACATTCTATCAGAACAACATAGACCTGCGGGGTTTCCCGGGTGGACGTAACGGCTCCATCAGCCCGTACAGAGGAAATGAACCGATCGGCGGCCGGATGTACAGTAAGTACACCACCGAGTTGCGTTATCCTGCGGTTTCTTCCGAACAAATTCAGCTTATACCCTATCTGTTTTTCGAAGCCGGAAATTCCTACGCAAGTTTTAATGATTTTGATCCGTTCAGGGTGAAGCGTGCGGTCGGACTCGGAACCCGGGTCTTTCTTCCAATCCTCGGTCTGGTTGACCTTAGCTATGGTTACAGGCTAGACGGAATCCCCGGCACAAACGTAAATTCCGGGCAGTGGGAGTTCCTGTTTAATATCGGCGCTCCGTTTTGATCCTAACTCGATTTTTGCTCATTTAAATGGTACCTGATATGAAAAGCAGATTTCTCAGCAGCTTATGTGCCTTACTGATTATATTTTTCGCCTTTAGCAGCGTGGAAGCTCAAAATCAGCGAATTGGGTTTATCGACTCTGAGTATATCCTTGAGCAGGTTCCTGAATATGAAGGGGTTGAACAACGTCTTCGTCAGCTCAGCGAGTCCTGGAGAGAAGAAATCGAAGAGCTTGATGAGGAAATTGATAACCTTGAACAGGAGTTTGAAGCCAGAGAAATTCTGTTTACACCTGAAGTGCGCCGGGAGCGTCAGCAGGAGATCAACAATAAAAAGCGAGAGCGTGAACGTTATATTAACTCACGCTTCGGTCCCGACGGAGACTACTTCCGTCAGCAGCGTGAATTATTGCGCCCCATACAACGACAAATAGTTGAAGCCACCAATGCAGTTGCCGAGCGTGACGGATACGATTTCGTATTCGACCGCAGCGGAGATTATGTATTCTTCTTTGCACGATCGCAATGGAACATCAGTGTTGATGTGCTTCTTGAGATGGGAATTCAGGTAGAAGAAGACATGCAATAGTGTGTATTTTATCCGTTTTTTCTGAGACCTTACAATCCTAACCTAAAATACGTATGAAAAGAATTACGATTACAGTTCTGTTCGTTCTTCTGCTGGGTATAAGTCAGGTTTTCGCGCAGCGCGTCGGTTATGCCGAACCTCAGCGCATCCTGGATAATCTGCCAGAGCGGGAAAATATTGAACTGCAGTTAGAAGAGTTTTACAATAACTGGGAAGATGAGTATAACCAGCTCTATGAACGGTACAGCGAAGAGCTGTTTCTGTATCAGGAAAGCAGGGATACTCTTTCTGAAACCCAGATTCGGCAGGAAGAGGAGCGTCTGAACGAAATGGCGGAAGAACTGCAGTTTATGCAGCAGGATTTCGGCATGCAGTTCGAGCAGCGCAGAGCCGAACTTCTTGGCCCTCTGGTTGAACGAATCAACGATACCATCGCTGATATAGCCAGGGAAAACGATCTGGATTATGTATTTCAGTCTGAAACCAGCGACGCCGAACCCATTTTCTTTATCATCAGAAACAATCCGAACTCGGTCAATATTACTGACGACGTGATAGCCCGGATGAATTCTTAATTCTAACCTTCTTGACCAATGACTAAAGCATATATTTCCGTTACTACTCTCTTTCTTGCAGTTGCACTGCTATTCGTACCAATCAAAACCCAGGCCCAGGAGCTGCGCATCGGTATTGTAGATGCCGGTGATATTCTGATGCAAATGCCGGAACTGGAAAATGTCTCCGATCAGCTCGACGGGTTTACCAACCGTAAGCGCCGGGAATTTGCCCAGCTTGAAGCTGATTTTGTTCAGGCTCGTGAAGAGTTCGAGCAGCGCGTGGCCGTGATTTCCGAGCAGGCACGTGAAAACGAACAGCGCCGTCTTTCCGAAAAAGCAATGCGTCTTCAGCAGTTTCAGCAGGAATATCAGCAGGAACTTATGGAGCGTCAGGAGCGCCTGATTTCGCCGCTGCGCGAACGCATTATGAATTCCATAAATGAAGTTGCCGAAGAGTTAGGCCTCGCCTACGTTATCAATCAGATGGTAAACAACGGCGATATGGTAGTTCTCTATGCTTCCGACGAAATGCGTGAACGCTACGATATCACCAGCAGGGTGAAAGACAAAATGGGCGTTACCTCCCGCCGCCGCTAAGAAATCGTAAATAGATTATAACATAAAAAAGGCTGCGTGTGATTTCATACGCAGCCTTTTTTTATTACAAAGGGTGATGACGACGGGTCATGCTACGATCAGATCGGGATGCTTTTCAGACTTAGTCCACATCTGAAGCCCTTCCTGAAGTGTGTCCAGAAAGGTGTTGAATCTGGTATTGTTCTGTTCAAGAAGCGTGAACCGAAACCCGTAATAATCAGTACCGAAACTGCTTAAGGGCACTACACAAATTCCATAAACGGCAAGAAGGTAGTAAACGAGCTTGTAATCCGGGTTAAGCCCGGGTTTCATCCAGCTGCGAATAAGGTTAAGCTGGTCGTCGCTCAGGTTATGGAAAGGCACCGGACTGTTCATCGCCTCTTTACTTGCGTGGACCGTGGAATAAAAGGCACCTCCACCCCCGCAGCATTCAAATCCGGGGATGTTGTTGAAGCGCTTTTGAACATTGTTCATCTTTTCAGCGAGCCCGGCGTTCAGCGATTCGTGCCAGCGGGTGTATCCGGGATGCTCCATAATGGAGGGAATGACGCGCTGAGGAAGCGTGGTGCTGCACACTTCTGTCATTTTGCCGTGATCGATGCGGGCACAAAAAGCTTCGAATGATGCATCCTTGTCGCGGTTTAGATATTCGAGCCATCCGCAGCGGCTGCCGGGCCATGGAATTTCCTTTGAAATACCTTTCATTACAATCGCTGGAACATCCCCGATCACTTCACACAAACGTGTCATTCGGCCGCGATAGACAAGGTTTTCATAGATTTCATCACAAATTATGAAGAGATCAAACTCCCCGGCCACTTCAACCAATGATTCCAGTATGTGTTTCGGATACACTTTCCCGGTCGGGTTGTCGGGATTTACGATGAGAAGCGCGCAGACGTCCGGATTTGCGGCGGCCACGGCCCGGACTTCCTCAGGATCGGGGAGCCAGTCGTTTTCAGGGTGGAGGCTGTAGGATACCGGTTTGCTTCCGATCCGGTTAATTTCCGCACCACTGTGAGCCGGATAAGCAGGGGAGGGCATAAGAACACGAGCTGCCGGATTTAATACACCGTACACCCGGGCGATGGCGTCTCCGAGACCGTTAAAAAAGGTGATGTCGTCCGGAGTTACTTTTGATCCGCCCCTTGCTGTGGATTTCGCAGCCAGGTATTCGCGGGTAGATTTTACTCCCTTGGAATCACAATACGCGTAGGACGCACTCTGAAGAACTTCGTTGGCCACAATGTCCCGAATCCAGTCGGGCACGTGAAGCCCTTTTTGAACCGGATCGCCGATATTCTCCCAATAAACCGTTTTGCCGGAAGCTTCAATTTCAAATCCTTTTTTTACTATTCCCCTGATTTCATAATGAGCGGCTTCCTGACCTGCCGCGAGCAGTGGTTTTCGCATGTGTAATGGAAGTTAGCGGTATAAATGAAGGTGGATGAACGTGCTTCGCAAAATCCGCGAATGTATAATGAAAACCATTGTGAAAAGATAGACGGTACACACATTATGAAAGCGGATGGGCAAATATCTGAATTAATTCAGGCAGGCGCAAGTGTTATGCGAAAATAATACAGTGAATTTCATTTTTAAACTAAATGTTTAAGTAAAATATGTGTTTATGTACTCTAAAAATAAATTAAAAATGTGTTTATAGCTTAATAAGTTCGGTATATTGGACATAAAAAAACACCCTCAGGCTGGAAACCTGAGGGTGAGATATAAAAATGTGGGCGGATGATGTTGTCAGGCGTAAATTCCGCGTAGTTTGAGTGTTTCCGATACTTTTTTGATGGCATAAATGTAGGCGGCTTGCCTCAGGGTTACGTTATAATGCTCCTTTACATCGTAAACAAGCTGGAAAGCCTGGCGCATCATTCTGTTTAACCGGCGGTTCACCCGCTCTTCGGTCCAGAAATATCC
>PXDL01000499.1 GCA_003566395.1 Balneolia bacterium
AGGACAGTCTGGCGGAATTTTTTGAAGCCCCCGAACCGGTGCCGGCTGTGCGCATTTTTGTGGAGTCCGACGAAGGGCTTACCAGTTCGGCCTGGATAAACTTTTCGGGCAACGGCGAGCCTTCAGTCCCCAAACTGAAGCCGCTGGATTATCGCCCGTTTCTTGAGCTTGCTTCTGCCACGGAGGAATCCATCTGGAGCGTCTTCAGCTACGCATTGGGATTTGAAGAGCCGGGCGAAGTCCCTCTGAGCTTAAACTGCTTTACCACCGGTGAAACGGGCTGGGAGCAACAGTCCTGCGGAGGAACGATTTCATGGAGCGGCACCGAAACCCTGCCCGACGGCTGGGAGTTGTACCTGCGCGATAACGTGCTGAATGAAGACATCAACATGCTTACGCAAGAGTCAGCTTCTTTTGAAACGGTTGTTTCGAACAAGAACCGCATCACCCTGAGCCATAACACCGGCACTTTACACAAGCGTAAAGGCGGCGGTGATCTCCGGTATTCGGTTATACTTGTTCCGGGCACGCCCACTTCCATTGGCGGCGGACCGGAAATCCCGAAACAGGCGGAGCTTCACCGGAACTATCCGAATCCCTTCAATCCGCAAACGCTTATTCGTTACGGCATACCCGAAGCCGGACCTGTTAAACTTGACGTATTTACCATCACGGGCCGGCGCGTAATGACGCTGGTAAACGGAGAAATGGCGGCCGGTTTCCACGATGTGGTTTTTGACGGAAGCAGGCTTTCAAGTGGCGTTTATATCTACAGACTGCAAACTCCGGGTAGTGTTTTCACGCAAAAGATGACGCTGCTAAAGTAGCAAAACAACCGAAGCTTACATATATAATCAGTCCGACGACCTGCGGACTGCAAAACCCCGGACGGGAACGTTGCGGGGTTTTTTATTTACAATGGAAGGGTTCGAAGCCGGCGTTTAATTTTCCGGATTATCTTATCTGCCAATTCCCAGCCTTAGCATAACCGCATTGTTTCTGTAATCGACCGGATATTGGCTTGTAGAATCTGTGATGTCGAGATCATACACCGCTTCAAACATCAGGCGAAAGTTATGCACCTGAATATTGGATATTCCGGCAGAAAAAGATGTTCCCAGCACGAATCGGTTGAAAAAATCGGCGGTCTCGTCATGTACACTGCCCATAGAAAAATCAAATTCCCCTTTAGAACGGGAAATCAGCCAATCGAACCGGGGACCGGCCCCCGCAAAGAACCGGAGACCATTATTTTGACCGCTCGTTTGTAAACGCAACGTTGGGTTAAGTCCCGCATAAACCAGCCTGGTCTTGGCTTCGAGCTCTTGAATCACCATTCCTGATGGATCGGTTTCGTTCATTGAGCGGGCGAAACCACGCTGTGTGAGTCCCATATTGAGTGTGGCTACCACGTTATTGCCCAGCCAATAATCCATATAGCCGAAACCGCTAAAGCCGGTAATCCGGCCGTCGATCGGCATACTTGAACTCATTCCGGCTGACTGCATCCCAAATTTAAAGCCGATTTCATCAATCTGAGCCCTGGAATCTGTCCATATAAAAAGAAGAGCAAGAACCACAAGTGCGGAAACTTTCATAACGGGTAGATTTATATACCAAGAGATTGTTTGCCGGTTGAACTGCAAAATAAACCAAGGGTTCCGTACGCGAAACAGGAAGTTTCTTAGCCGGGTCCCATAATAAGGACCAGATCACTCTGGTTTTCCGGCGATGGTAACCGATTAGTTGCTTCTTCTGAACACCCGGTTAAACAGGAAATCACCCAGCCGTCTTTTAGCTTCTTGCTCCGGTGTATCAGCGGGATTCATTTGATTTCGAACAAAAGCATCCGGTGATTCAACCTGATTTCTTGCATTGCTGTGCGTCTGAAGCGCCGGCGTCATTCCGGGGCTTACCCATCTGCACGGACCTGAACCACTGCAATCGAGCATCAATCCGGAAGAGTTTGATTCTGCCGAAGCAGGCCGGTGGGCGAAAGCTGCAAATTCAAGATCAAGAGGTGTGGCGTAAGGGCCGTAAAGAAAGGCTTCCGCCTGTGAACTTAGTATAGGCTGGTTTTCCAGCGTAAGGAGCGATTGCTGCGCCTGAGCGTATAAGCCGGTTTGAAACAGAAACAATAGGGATACTGTAGTCAGAACGGTTCTCATAATTGATGGTATTTTTAGGGGTCTCTTTACAATCTGTAACGATTTAAAATATAACGAAAAGATATACTTTTATTGCAACCGGATTTTATGCGGAAAACATTGTGTTAACGCATCATAAACCGGATACGTGAAGGGTTCTGTTGTGGCGCATTGATTAACAGCGTGATTTATCAATAGCATGTTTTTCAAGAGATGAATTCAGGACTTGGGGAAAGTGGCACTGTGAACTATTAGGTAAGGAGAGCCCGCTCACTCCAATTTAAATCGCACAGTATAAATTACCGGTGTCCGGTTAAAGCCAGCGAAATCATGGAAAGAGAGTGATGGAATTAGTGTGTGGCTGTTTTTTAGCTAATCGATATCGAAGCCTATTAATTGATATAATCCTGAGATTACGATGTCGAAATGAATTTACTTTACCTTTTGTGCGGACCGATTACAGGTTACAGTAATCAGTATCAGAGAACAGTTCCAGATAGACAATGGAGAAAAAATATCTGCCTCTAATTCACATGGGGGATTTCTCCGTGTGCGCCGAAGTTATTTTCATATATATTGAAATTTTCTGGCGGCGCGTAGTCGAAATGACGAAAAGAGCTAAATTATTGTATTTTATAACCATAATTCAACATTCAACATTCAACATTTAACATTGGAAGCGGAGCGACCCAAGGTCATTTTTTCACAAGGCCGGATTGGGCTCCTTAAATCAAGCTATGGGATATTATCAGTTTTTTTGCACAGGGCTTGGTAATTTGGCCGGATCAATCCGTGAAACTCGCGCTAAGTCGCCGGGCAACAGTGATTAAAAAATTTCAACTCCTCTATCCGCGCAAACCTGTCAAATCCGCGTCATCCGCGTTCCCATCAGCATTTCAAAAAACATCATCCAGGTCATCGTCGTCGGGGAGATTGTCTTCATCGAGGTCTTCGAAGTTACGGCAGGCGCAGTAGGTTTTGGGGAACGGGCATTTTTCGGGTTCGTACTCACAAAACTCCATATAAAAAACACCGGTGCCCGGCCCCAGGTAAGGATGCGGATCACTCCAAATCTTACGAATTTCCCGGTATTTGAACATAACCGGAAGTCCGTTGGGGAAATCAGGCTCATAACCATACGATCGAAGTAACCGAAGCAGTTCCGTGTACAAAAAATCGGTATGCGTTTCGTCGAGTGAATCGGGATTCGGCAGGCTGCGCGATGAAATCCCGGTTAGTTTCTCAAGCGACTGTTCATTTCCTCCGATAAAACGCTCAACCGATTCAAACCCTTTTGATTCCTCGGGCAAATCCTCCGTTTTAATCCCGGACACTTCACCGGCATCGGGTGGATTTTGTTCAGCCAAACGAACGCGACGTACCAATTTCAACAACTCTTCCATAGGTGGTTCCATATTTTCCAACAATTTTTTGCAGGGTGTAAAAACCTGCAGTTACTTCATCCTGGTTCTGATCTTCTTTACCGGCAACGTTTTGCGGCTGCGGCTGCCTCATCCACAACCGGTTCGTGCTACGTTACAAAAAATCCAAAAACTTTAAAAGACAGTGCGTTATACATTCACCAGCTGTTTTGCTTTTATGATTGAAAACCTACATCTTATCCAAGCGTTTCAAAGCTCGATTCAGAAACCGGAATGTGTACTTAAACCGGTCGGTCCGGTTAACCGATTCCCTCACTTCCATGAATATTTTCAACGCTTAGCGGCATCATCATGAATCCTTCCCTTTCTGCTTTCATGCATCGCCTCATCGACTATGCCGGACTTTTTCCGCCTTCCGGACTCGATATGGATACAGCCATTTCCAATTTCCTCAGCTACCGCAAAAGCGATGCGGCCCCGGTGTTGGCGTCCTTCGTAATCCCTGCTGCCCGGCTGATTGAACTTGAACAACTAACCGATGAATTTGCCGAACAGTCTCCGGTTCCGTTTTCCGTGATAACAGGGAAATGCGACGACTCCGAATCCTGTCTGGCTCAGGTCGAAAAGGGCCTTAAACAGTGCCGTCGCTTTCTGGACACCCACTCAGGCAATACGGCCATCCCCGTACTTGAAATAAAACTACCCGATGACGACCCCGACGAACAGGAACTTGGCAAACTTTGCAGCAGCATCAGGAAGGCAGCCGATGCCGCACTGAATGCTCCGGCCGATATTTACTTCGAACCGGTGCGAAATCAGTTTTGGCGCGCGCGTATCGATTCACTTACCAATGTGCTTCAGCATATGCCTCCCGGGAAAGGAGCCAAAAACGGTCTGAAATTACGTTGCGGCGGGGTTGAGGCCCACATGTTTCCGACCATTGATCAGCTTGCGGCCGGATTGCATGCCTGTCTGAAGCGCGGGGTGCCGTTTAAAGGTACCGCGGGGTTGCATCACCCTGTCCGGCACTTCAATGATGGGGTCGAAACGAAAATGCACGGCTTTTTAAACCTCTTCGGAGCAGCTGTGCTGGGCACGGTTCATAAATGGAATGAGTCTGAAATTGCGCGCATGCTGCTTGATGAGAATGCTGAAAACTTTATCTTCAACGCATCCGGTTTCAGCTGGAAAGAGTATTCGGCAACGCATGCACAAATTCGGAGTGTCCGAACTGCTCAGGCCGCATCTTACGGGAGCTGCAGTTTGATCGAGCCGTTGGAGGATTTGCAACAACTCGGGCTGTATTCGCTTCCTGCCGGTCTGGTGGAATAACAAAACCGGCTCTCAATTATATACAACCAATATCACGCAGAACTCACGATAAAAAACGTATGAAATTCGACAGTACCAACGATCCCTCGCTTACCGCATTTTTCGATATCCCGGCCGATTCGCACTTTCCCATACAAAATCTGCCCTTCGGCATCTTTCGTCCGGGCCTCAAACGGGCGCCCCGTGCGGGTGTGGCGATCGGCGAGTACGTACTCGACTTAAGCGTACTTCAGGACCTCAAGTTTTTTGAGGGACCCCGGCTCATAAATCAGGATGTCTTCAACAGGCGATACCTGAATCCGTTTATGGACCTCGGTAAAGAGGCCCGGATTGAAGCCCGGCAGTATATCAGCGATCTGCTCAGCGGCAAAAATCCTTTGTTGAAAGATGACGAATCGCTTCGGAAAAGAGCCCTCGTACCGATGCATGAAGTGGTTCTGGAACTGCCGGTAGAAATCGGCGATTACACCGACTTTTACTCCTCACGCGAACACGCCACCAATGTAGGCACCATGTTCCGCGGTAAAGATAATGCACTTCAGCCCAACTGGCTGCACATTCCGGTTGGCTATCACGGCCGCAGCAGTTCGGTAGTCATCAGCGGGACAAACCTGAACCGGCCTATGGGCCAGACCATAGCCCCGGATGCCGATAGCCCGACTTTCGGACCCAGCCGCCTTGTTGATTTCGAGCTGGAGATGGGTTTTTTCGTGAGCGATGCCAACAAACTCGGCAGCCGAATCCCCATGAAAGATGCCGAAGATTACATTTGGGGCCTGTCTTTGGTCAACGACTGGAGCGCCCGCGACATCCAGAAATGGGAATATGTTCCCCTCGGGCCGTTTCTTGCCAAAAACTTCGGCACCTCCGTTTCTCCGTGGATTATCACGCCCGAAGCGTTAGCCCCTTTCCGTACCGAAGGGCCTAAACAGACCGAACCCGAGGTTCTTGATTACCTCAAGCCAAACCGCCCCGACCAAACCTACGACATCCATCTTGAGGTGGCAATTCAGGGTGAAAAGATGGATGCCCCTCATCGTGTTTGCGCTTCAAATTTCAAATATCTCTACTGGAGCATGGCGCAGCAGCTTGTTCATCATGCGGTTACGGGTTGTAATATGCGCACCGGCGACCTGCTGGCTTCAGGCACCATCAGCGGACAGACTCCCGACAGCTACGGCTCGATGCTGGAGCTGAGCTGGCGCGGTGAAAACCCCTTGAAATTCCCCAACGGCGAGGAGCGAAAATTCCTTCAGGACGGCGACACCGTAATCATGACCGGCTGGGCACAGGGTGAAGGCTACCGGATTGGTTTCGGAGAATGTGAAGGTAAATTACTTCCTGTTCAGAAAGAATAAGTGGTTTGGTGAATTAAACAGAAATGCGGTAAGTGGCTTTTTTCAACTGTTTTAAATAACCAGATCCCAAATCGATGAACGTATCAGATCTTATAACGGAAGAGCTTGAACCGGCCTGCCGGGATTTCCAGGTTAATGAAATCTATGCTATCGGTTCCATTGTTTCCGGAGATTTTTCTGAACACAGCGACCTCGATTTTTTAGTGGTTTTTGACAGATCGGGTTTTGAAGGTGCCTTCGACCAGTATATGGGGTTTAAAAAGCGGCTTGAAAAAATCTACAACAGACCCGTTGACTTAATTCATTATAAAAAATTCCGAAACGCTTTTTTTGAAGAAGAAGTCGAAAAATCCAAAACGCTTCTTTATGCCGCATCGCGTCAGAAAGTTATTGCTTGATATCAGTCTGCCCTGTAAGGAAATCCAGGATTTTACAGATGGAAAAAGCTTAGAGGAGTTTCAGGAAGATCATTTATTGCAGTTAGCCGTTGAGCAGGCGTTCGAAATAATTGGCGAAGCCTTATTCAGATTTGAAAAGGTGGACGCTGATAATCTGGCCGACTCCAAGATGTTTAAAATAAAAACAACTACATAATAAGCGTGCACTTGAAGAGCCCCCAGACACTCTCGATGGGAAACAACCAAGTACAAAGGCTAAAATAAAATATTTAATTTATGACAGATTAAAATACGAAAATGCACACATTTAAATCTTTTCTATAAATAAGGTTCTTTTTCAGCTGTAATTTTTTCAGTGTTTATGATGTGAATAAAGAGCGTCACTATTACTAATCCTGAGCATACAGCGAGCATGAATTGAACTGATGGAACTCCATAAGGCAAGCTAAATACTAAGGCGCATATTAGGAACAAAAGACCTATACCTAATAGAAGTGCATTTCTTTTGTCGGTAATATATTCTCGTGTTGGTTTGTAACGCTTTAGAATTATGGGTGTCAATGTATAACCCATAGA
>PXDL01000162.1 GCA_003566395.1 Balneolia bacterium
GCACGACTCAAACTCGTGTTCCGCAAGGAGTGTCGGTTCGACTCCGACCGCCGGTACATTAAAGCCCGTAATCTTGAGGTTACGGGCTTTTTTGATTTAAGATTTAGGTTCTTCGGTAGCAATCAACCCTTTTCATCCCCTGGCATTCACCCCGTATTTCCGACCTTTATCAAACGTGTGCGTCACCTTCTCTGAACTGAATGTCATGCAGCCTCTTGTATAGTCCGCCCCGGAGCATCAGCGCATCGTGGGTGCCTTGTTCAGCAAGCCGGCCCTGATCGAGCACCAAAATGGTATCGGCGTTTCTGATAGTGGACAACCGGTGTGCAATAACGAAGGTCGTACAGTTCTGCATCAGGAGATCGAGGGCTTTTTGCACAGCGGCTTCGGATTCGGAGTCGAGGGAAGATGTGGCTTCATCAAGCAACAGTATCCGGGGCTTTTTCAGGATGGCTCTGGCTATGGCGATGCGTTGACGCTGGCCACCGCTCAGCTTTATCCCCTTTTCGCCGACTTTGGCAGCGAATCCGTCGGGATGTGCATGTATGAACTCCGCGGCCTGAGCTTTTTCAGCGGCGTCCATTACTTCCTCATCTGTGGCATCGAGCCGTCCGTACCGGATATTTTCCAGGATGGACGTTCCGAAAAGCTGAATGTCCTGTGGCACAACCGCGATGTGCTCCCGCAGCGATCGCTGTTTCACATCCCGAACATCGGTGTCGTCAACAAGTACGGCCCCTTGTTCAACATCATAAAAGCGCGGGATAAGATGAAGCAGGGTTGTTTTTCCGGCACCGCTGGGTCCCGCAAGCGCCACTATATCACCGGCAGTGCAGCTGAACGAAATGCCGCGCAGTACGGGCAGTTTTTCGTAGGCGAAGGTTACGTTTTCAAACCGAACATCTCCCCTGATCTCGCCGATAGAAACCGCATCGGGTTTATCACTTATTTCAGGAGTTTCATCAAGAATACCGAATATTCGCTCTGACGCTCCCACAGCCGTGTTGAAAACGGTATAAATACGCGTCATTCCGCCCAGCGAACGCGCAATATTGAAAGCGAAAAAGATAAACGCCACAAGATCACCTGCCGTGAGCCGCCCCGCCAGCACTTCGGTACCGCCATACCAAAAGATTCCGACCATCGTGCTCATAAAAACCAGCGCCACAACCGACCAGAACAAATTGCTGTACAGCACTCGCTTGCGCGCCGTATCGAAAAGGATTTCAACCATGGATGTGTATCGGCCTACTTCATACGGCTCTCTGGAAAAAGCTTTCACGGTATGAACGGCACCGAGCGACTCCTCGGCAATGGCGGTGGTATCGGCAAGGCGGTCCTGTACTTCGCGTGAGAGCTTGCGGATTAGCCTGCCGAAGTACCGAACAGCAAACGTAATAACGGGCACGGTGATGAAGATTACGAGGCTCAGCCGCCAGTTCAGGTACACCATCAGCACTACCGAACCGACAAGATTGATGGTTTGGGTGATGCCTTCATTCAGCGTATCGGTAACGGCATCTCTTATGGCAGCAACGTCGTTGGTGAGGCGTGATGTAATTTCACCAAGTCGCTGGTTGGAAAAATAGCCCAGGCTGAGCGTATTCAAATGCTCAAAAACCTGCTTTCGCAAGTCTGAAACCATGCGTTCGCCGATCCAGTCGAGCGCGTAACGTCCCAAAAAACCGAAAACGGCCTGCGCAAAAAACAAGCCGGCCAGTACAAAGGTGATCACATTTAGCAAACCTCTGTCACCCTGATCAAAAACAGCATCAATCAGTTCTCGTAGCCCGAGCGGCACGGATAGCCAGACCAGAGTTGCCAGCATGGAAGCGAGAATAGCAAACACAAGCTTAACCGTATGCGGGCGGGCATAGGACAAAATTCGCCTGTAATAACTCAGGGCCGACTTCCTTTTACCTTCTGCTTTCATGGGTTATTTGATACTTGTTTTCATTTTTGCTTTTCTCCGGCGTAGCAATCGGTTCATCAAACGAAAATAGAAAAGGCCTGCATCCGAATTGTGGATGCAGGCCCTCAGATTCTTTGAAGGTTTACCGGCAGACCGGTCAGGGAGCGGTAGCCGCAACTGCGCTTTCGGAAAAGTATCCGAAAATAATTTCGGTAACTCCACCCGGAACCACGCCGAAATAGAGCGTAAGTAAGGCCAAAAATGCCAGAGAATACGAATACACTTTTCGGGGCTTCATCAATGAAACCTTTTCTTTGGCTTCTCTAAAATAAAGGAAAACCATCACGCGGAGATAGTAGTAGGCACTTGCCGCACTTGCCAGAACGCCCACGACTACGAGTGAAATAAGCCCGGCTTCAATACCGGCGGAGAAAACAAGATACTTGGCATTGAATCCGGCTGAAATTGGTATTCCGGCCAGCGAAAACAAAAAAATGCTCAGCAGTATTCCCATGATCGGGTGCTGATACCCCAGGCCTGCATAACTTTCCACGTTGTTAAAATGCACGTCGTGATTTTTCTCGTAATAGGCCACAACGCCGAAAGCTCCCACGTTCATAAAGGTGTAGGCCAGCAGATAGAACAACACGGCGCTGTACCCTGCCACGGATCCGGCGGCCAGGCCGACCAGAAGATATCCTACGTGAGCTATACTCGAATAAGCCAGCATACGCTTCACGTTATCCTGAACCATCGCAACCACATTTCCGAGAATCATGGTCAGCAGTGCGATGATTGTGAATACAGCCGTAAGTTCGGCGGTGATAAACGGCATTGCACGATCCAGCACCAGAACCAGTGCTACAAAAGAAGCCGTTTTTCCGGCGGTTGACATGTAAGCCGTAATTGTTGTGGGTGAGCCGGTGTACACGTCGGGTGTCCACATGTGGAAGGGAACGGCCGAAATCTTGAACATGAAAGCAACCAACAACATGGATACGCCGCCCCAGTAAATTAGTCCGCCGTCGGTGTAAGCTCCTATTTCTGCCAGTGAGGTTGAGCCGGTAGCCCCGTAAAGCAGGGTAATTCCATACAGGAAAAAGCCGGTTGAAAAAGCCCCCATCACAAAATATTTAAGGGCAGATTCTACACCGAGACGCTTATCCCGAATAATACCGGCCAGGGCGTAAAGACAAATCGACATGGTTTCGAGGCCCACAAAAATGGTAACGAGATCATAGGCCGTGGCAAGGACAATCATTCCGAACGTGCAGAACATCAGCAGCGGGTACACCTGCGGGAAATTGTGCTTAATGCCGATCAGATAATCGTGGGTAAGAATAACGGTGAAAAATGTACCGAATACCACAATGAAGGTACCGAAGGCAGCTGTTCCGCCAACCCCGGCCATCCCGCTAAAAATTTCCTGAGGCTCCCTCATGAACAAATCGTAGGTAGCGATAACCAGCGCAACACTCAGAAATGCCATTGTAGTTGTATAGATCGTACGGGATTTGGCTTTATAGCCGTCGAGCATCATCACCGTAAGACCACCGACAGCCACAATGGCGGCCGGTAAAAATAAAAGAAGATCGTTAACGAGTTCCATTAATGATTACATTTCAAGATTGTCGATGCGCCTGGCCAGCTCAATATCCTTGCCGGTCACTTTGTCTCCGGCGTCGTGGGTGGTAAGCCGAATATCCACGTTATTGTACACATTTACGATTTCAGGATGATGACCAAGTTCCTCGGCTTCAAAACTGAGCCGCACGATAAATGAGATGGCGGCTCGGAAATCGTCGAAGGTGAGAGCCAGATTCAGGCCGTCGTCCTCATATTCCCAGCCGTCGAGCTTTTGCAGTTCAGCCTTTATTTCCTTTTCTGATAATGCCTGATTACTCATTGGTATCCTCCTTTGAAAATTCAGCAATATTTGGGGTGATATCATAAAACCGCGATGCCCAGCCCGGAAGCTCCGTCGGGTTGGCGGCTTCCAGCACGTTTGCCCGCTTTTCTTCAGCCTGCTCAAGCAGTACCGTTACCTGATGCTCGGAAAACTGCGTGAAATGCGTGGGCCGGATGCCGATCCATATAATGAAAATCATTACGGGAATTAAAAGGCCGATTTCACGGGCGTTAAGATCGGTTAGCTTTTTATTCTCTTCTTTGATAACAGGACCGAACATCACGCGGCGGAACATCCACAGCATATAAATAGCGGCCAGAATTACGCCGGTTGTCGCGAAAATGGCAAACCAGATATTGTCGATGGTCTCCGAGGTGAAGGCGCCCATCAGAATTAAAAATTCCCCTACGAAACCGTTCAGACCGGGCAGGCCGATACTGGCAAAGGTAGCCAGGAGAAAGAAGACGGCAAACACGGGCATAATTCCGGTAATTCCTCCGAAATCTTCAATCATACGGCTGTGGCGACGGTCGTAAATCATCCCGACAATAAGGAAAAGCGCACCTGTTGAAAGACCGTGATTGATCATTTGGATGATTGCTCCCTGAACGCCGATTGAGTTCAGGGCGAACAATCCGAGCACTACAAAACCAAGGTGACTAACCGACGAGTAGGCCACCAGTTTTTTCACGTCTTTTTGGACCATCGCAACCAGGGCACCATATACAATGCCTATTACCGCAAGCAGCGCGATAAAAGGAGCAAATTCAACCATCGCGTTAGGGAAGAGCGGCAGACAAAAACGGATGAGTCCGTACGTACCCATTTTAAGCATGATGGCGGCAAGAACAACCGAACCGGCAGTCGGAGCTTCGGTATGCGCGTATGGAAGCCAGGTGTGAAACGGGAAAAGCGGAACCTTGATAAAAAACGCAAGAGCAAACGCTGAAAACAGCCAGGTCTGCTCAACCAATCCAATTTGGTAGTCCATGCCGGAAAGCACGCGCCAGTCGGTTATAAAAACTCCGTCGTTAATCATAGCCCCGGCGTTGTAGCCCACATACACGAGGGCGACAAGCATAATCAGCGAACCAACGAGCGTATAAAGAAAAAACTTAATGGTTGCCTTAATGCGATCCGCCCCGCCCCAGATTCCGATAAGGAAATACATCGGGATAAGGGTAAGCTCAAAAAAGACGTAAAAAACAACCAGATCAAGAGAGGCAAAGACACCGAGTGAACCGGTTTGAAGCAGCATCAGCATCGCAAAAAAGCCGCCCACATGTTTTTTAACCGACGTCCATGCCGAAAGCACAACAATAGGACCGAATAAAGTCGTGAGCATAAACAGCAGCAGACTGAGCCCGTCGAGTCCTACGATATATTTGATGTCAAGGCCATATACCAGGCTGTCGGTTTCGGTTACATACTGGGCGATATGCGAGCCCGCCACATCGAAATTAAAAATCAGCGGCAGCGAGATTGCAAAGGTGACGGACGTAACCGCCAGAGCAATCCAGCGAATAGCTTCATCACTTTTTGCCGCCAGAATGCCTAACACCCCGAGAAGCGGCAGATATATGGTAATATTTAGTAAGGTTTCCATTTAAGCTGACTGGTTGTCTAAAATATTAACAATCCTATGATGAGAATGACGCCGATCAGGAAGAAGATCGCGTAGGTATGAACGACGCCGGACTGCATGAACCGAAGCAGACTTCCAAAAAAGCGAACAATTCCACCTATGGCATTCACAAACCCGTCGATGACCTTTATGTCGAAGACGGCCAGAACCCGTTCGGATAATTTATGACCGGGGCGTATGATGGAAGCTTCATAGACTTCATCAAACTTGTATTTTTCTTCCCAGGTGGTGTATAGTGCGCCGAAACGCTTGCGCAGGGCGGCATCCGTGGCTTCCCCTTTGTCATTATCGTATTTACGATAGGCCAGCAGCGTGGCCCCGACCGCTACAAGAATGGCGATAGCAACGAGCGTCCATTTTATGCCGTACGGCAGGATAATTTCCGCTCTGGTCGTAACTCCGCTAAGCCAGTTATACAGCCAGTTGATGTTGGCATCGGTACTGGTAAAACTTGTTATGAAGAATTCAGGAACCCCCATGAAACCGCCGATCACAGCCAGTACGGCGAGCACCCAGAGCGGTGCTGTCATATTCACCGGGCTTTCGTGCAGATATTTAGACGCGTTCTCGGCACCTTTATGAAGCTTCGGCAGCTTGAACGTTCCGTGGAACGTGGTAAGCGTGAGGCGGAACATGTAGAATGCTGTTAGAAATGCGGTAATCAGCGCCAGCCCCCACAGCGCATAATAGACAGCGCCGAATTCACCTAAACCGGCATTAAACAGATAGGCAAGGATTTCGTCTTTTGAGAAGAAGCCTGAAAAAAACGGGATACCGGCAATAGCAAAAGTTGAAAGCAGGAAGGTTTTATAGGTTGATGGCATGTATTCCTTTAACCCACCCATATTCCGCATGTCCTGAGGATCGAAGTGGACGTCTTTGCCCTCGTGCTCAAGTTCGTGTTCTACATGGTGCATGGCATGGATAACCGAACCTGAACCAAGGAACAGACATGCTTTAAAGAAAGCGTGTGTAACAAGATGAAACATAGCGGCCACATATCCGCCCGATCCGAGAGCAAGAAACATAAAGCCGAGCTGAGACACGGTAGAATAGGCCAGCACCTTCTTTATATCATATTGTGTTAGCGCGATGGTCGCAGCTACGATAGCCGTAAGGCCTCCGATAACGGCAACCAGCAGCATCGCCTCCGGTGAGGTCATATAAAGACCTGAAAAACGGGTAATGAGATAAATACCCGAGGTTACCATAGTAGCGGCGTGGATGAGGGCGGAAACAGGAGTTGGTCCGGCCATAGCGTCGGGCAGCCATACGAAAAGCGGAATCTGAGCACTTTTACCGGTAGCACCGATGAACATCAGCACGCATACCCAGAACGCGATATCCGGAGTGAAAGCCTGCATGTTGCTGAAAATGACGTCGAAATCAAGGCTTCCGACCGTTCTGAACACCAGGAACATCGCAATTAAAAAGGCGAAGTCTCCTACCCTGTTGTAGATAAATGCTTTATTGGCGGCTGTCGATTTTTCCATATCGCCGTACCAAAACCCGATAAGCAGGTAGGAACAGACTCCTACGCCCTCCCATCCGAGAAACAATAGCAGCAGGTTGTTAGCCATCACCAGATTCAGCATGGCGAAGATGAAGAGGTTCAGATAGGCAAAAAACTTCCAGTAGCCCTCGTCATTCTGCATATACCCCATAGAATAAACGTGGATCAGGGCGCCTACGCCCGTAACGACCAGCGCCA
>PXDL01000290.1 GCA_003566395.1 Balneolia bacterium
ATCCGGATTTCTTATATCCGCCGAATGCAGCATGCGCGGGATAGGAATGGTAGCAGTTTACCCACACCCTGCCGGCCTGGATTTTTCTGGGTACCCGGTATGCTTCGTGCATATCCCGCGTGAATACGCCGGCGCCTAATCCATAGAGCGTGTCATTGGCTATTTCCAGCGCTTCGGCTTCATCTTTAAAGGTAGTTAGCGATGCCACAGGACCAAAAATTTCCTCCTGAAAAATACGCATCTTATTGTGACCCTTGAATATGGTAGGTTCAATGTAATACCCTTCGCTGATTCCGTTACCTTCACTTTTCCAGGCATTTCCTCCTACAAGGACTTCCGCTTTTTCCTGTCTGCCTACATCAATATAGTTCATGATCTTTTCATACTGATCTTTTGAGGCCTGGGCGCCAATCATCGTTTCCGTATCCAGCGGATGGCCGCGCTTTATTTTATTGATACGGGCTGTAAGCGCCTCAACAAATTCAGCGGCAATATTTTCCTGCACCAGAATTCGTGACGGGCATGTACACACTTCACCCTGATTCAGAGCAAACATAGCCGCACCCTCCATACATTTGTCGAAAAAGGCGTCGTCCTGATCCATAACGCTGTTGAAGAAAATATTCGGGCTTTTCCCACCGAGTTCGAGCGTTACTGGAATAAGATTTTCGGATGCGTACTGCATAATGAGACGTCCCGTGGTCGTTTCTCCGGTAAAAGCCACCTTGGCGATTCGTGTGGATTGCGCAAGTGGTTTCCCCGCTTCAGGTCCGAAACCGTTTACCACGTTCAGCACTCCCGGCGGAAGAAGATCGCCGATCAGCTCCATCAGCACCATAATACTTACCGGAGTTTGCTCGGCCGGTTTTACCACGGTGCAGTTTCCCGCAGCAAGCGCAGGAGCAATTTTCCACGTAGCCATGAGAAGCGGAAAATTCCAGGGGATTATCTGTCCAACCACGCCCATCGGCTCCGGAATTTGCATGGATACGGTATTCGAATCCAGCTCGGCCATACTGCCCTCTTCAGCACGGATAACGCCGGCGAAGTAGCGAAAATGATCGATAGCCAGCGGGAGATCTGCGTTAAGCGTTTCTCTCACAGCCTTGCCGTTATCCACGGTTTCAACCCGCGCAAGATATTCAAGATTCTCTTCCATGCGGTCGGCAATCTTGTTAAGTATAATAGCCCGCTCGGTCACGGTGGTATTATTCCACGATGGGGCTGCTTCGTGCGCCGCATCCAGAGCAAGATCAATATCTTTCTCATTGGAGCGCGCCACCATGCTGAAATCTTTCCCGTCTATCGGAGAGTTTGCTCCGAAATATTCTCCATCAACTGGGGGCACAAATTTACCGCCAATGAAATTGTCGTACTTTTCTTTGAATTCAGGTCGTTCATGCAACATAATTGTAATCCTTGTATTATTTTAATATAAAAGCGCTTCCATGATAATAAGTTATTAGTTATACTGATACTTGCGTGATAGTCCCAAAAAGTTGTGTTATCCTGTCGTTAACTTAAATTCAAAGTCCTTCTTAGATGCTCTCTCCCTTCCCTCTTGAGGTAAAACCACAAAAATTAGTCGAAAACAGACGCTCATTTGGCGGCAATGACATTGAGTTCTCGATCTACGATACCTACCAGAAAGCCAACAAAGTGGAGCTACAGGCCACCAATCCCCTTTATTGCGGGATGATTACAGGGAAAAAAGTTATTCATTTCAGAGAGAGTGAACCGTTTAGCTTCCTTCCAAATGAATCGCTTGTTCTGCCCTCCTCCCAAAAGATTTACATCGACTTCCCCGATGCCGTTAATGAAAGCCCGACACAGTGTATTACGATCGAAATAGAGAAAAAGAAACTCGAAAATATCGTCAGCAGGATTAATGAAGACCATCCGCGGATGGACGATTCAGGGGACTGGGAATATGAGGATAATGACTTTGTCCATTTTGATAATAACGACCGCTTCAACCAGAACCTGGAACAAATTGTAAGATGCTTTACTGATAAGCAGCCCTATCGCGATCTTCTGATAGACCTGAACGCATCCCGGCTGATTATTCACATGCTGCAATCGGAAGCCCGGAAAGTACTCTTGAAGGCTGCGAAGAACAGAAGCTGCAATTCAAAAATGGAAAGCATTCTGGATTTCATCAACCAAAACCTGCAAAAGAGAATCGCGATCAAGGATCTTGAACGCATATCCCATATGAGCAAATCTTCGCTGTTCAGGGCGTTCAAAAATGAAATGGGAGTCAGCCCGGTCGAATATGTGAATACAGAACGCATGAAGCTCGCCGCCAAAATGCTTCGGAACGGAAAATCGGTAACAGACGCATGCTACGACTGCGGTTTTGGTAGCCAGACCCATTTTATCAAAACCTTTAAAAATCATTTCAAGATGACGCCGGGTAGCTACAAGAAAAATCTAAAGGCAAAGATGGCGGGCTGAAATTTTAGTGGTGAGTTGATTTGCAGCATTTTCACTTGGCTTCGAATGGCCTGTTGAAAACGGCCCTTTCGATACCGATCGTCTCAAAATTCACATTCCAATCACAATCCAATCGAGAACGGCGGGTTTCAATCCTCAATATACATCCGATTAAAATTGCCGGATGAAACCGGTTTTTTTTGGGTACTGTTTGTGTCGCAATTCTTTTCAAAGGCCGGTTGAAACAGGCCTTTTCGATAGCGTTCGTCTTATAATCCACATCCCAACTACAATTTCATTAAAGGCTGAGAATCTCAATCCTCAGGCCAGCAAATCGTCAAGCTCTTTCTTTTTTGAGGATTGCGTGTTAACCAGCGTATCATTCTTCAGATAATTGCGGCCGGTGATGATGCGTACGCCGCGTTTGAAAGTAAAATAGTGCCATATCCACTCCATAAATACGCGGAATCTATTTCTGAATCCGATAAGAAAAAATATGTGCACTCCCGACCACATCATCCAGGCAAAAAATCCGCTGAAGGTAAAGCCCCGGATGTCCGCAACTGCCTTTGCACGGCCGATTGTAGCCATACTTCCTTTATCGAGGTATGAGAAGCGACTGCCCTTTTCTATCTTCCCGGTCAGGTATTTTGCCAAAAAGTCAGCTTGTTGTATGGCAACGGGCGCAAGTGCGGGCAGCGGCTTCCCGTCTTCGTCCTCCACATAAGCCGCATCTCCTATTACAAAAATATCAGGATGCCCGGGTAAGCTTAAGTCGGGCTCTGTTTTTACTCTTCCTGCAAAATCCTGCTTGGCTCCCAGTGAATCCGCAAGAGGCACACCCCGTACTCCGGCGGCCCAAATTATATTTGGTGTATGAATACTGCTTGCACCAAAATCGACGCGGTCTTTAGCAATATTGGTCACCGGGGTTCCTGTCAGAACTCTCACACCCATGTCTTCGAGAATATCCTTCGCCTTTTCAGACAAATGTTCAGGATACTGACTTAAAATTCGTGACTCTGCCTCAACAAGGTATATGCGGGTTTCATTTTGGGATACTTTTTTAAAATCTCTCATCATATTTCGCTTGGCTATTTCGGCAATCGCGCCGGCCATTTCAACACCGGTTGGGCCACCACCAACAATTACGTAGGTTAGCCACGGCTCCCGCAGGGATGGTTCATCAATTTGCTCAGCTTTCTCCAGCGAAAGAAAAATACGCTCGCGTACCTCAATGGCGTCGGCTGCTGATTTCAGGCTGTATGTATACTCTTTCCACGCTTCATTTCCGAAATAGTTATAAACCGTGCCAGGCGCCAGTATCAGCTTGTCAAAACCAAGGATACGGCCATTTTTCAGGTGCACCTCTTTTTTTTCTTTGTCAACTTCAGTAACCTCCGCAAGCAGAACGTCCACATTACGGTACTTCCCAAGCACCGAACGAATCGGCTCGGCCACATCCCCCGGCGACAACGCTGCTGCAGCCACCTGATAAAGCAGAGGCTGAAAAAGGTGATGATTGGTTTTATCAATGAGGGTTATTGAATACCCTTTTTTACCCAGTTTTCGGGCCAGATTCAGGCCTCCAAATCCGCCGCCAACGATAATGATGTGTTCTTTCATAGCTTAATGCTTTTTGTCTTAAATAATACCCGGCATACCCGGCAACTGCATTTGTTCCGTCTGTGGTTTTATGATACCGGAAAAAAATCGCCAGTTCGATATTTCGAACATGACTTGGTTGATTGAAATTGTATAGCACTCCGGGGTATAAGTGCTTTTAATTTCTAAATTATACAAACGAATATATTTGAGTTTCAGTTCAGTGGGGTTCATTAAATCGTTGGGATCTTTTACGCGACCCTGAGGCCGGACTTTCACTTTCGGAATAATTGATCTGAAGAGATATTAGGCTTGCAACGTATATTTATAAAATTTCGATTGATCTATACCGTATATTTTACCGATTTGTAAATAATCCGGGCTTGATCTTACAGTTTACCCGACCAGTTTAATATGGATAACCTTTTAGCGAATATCAGGAAACAGATATCCGTCTCTACAGATCTGGAGATGAAAGTCCGGAGTGGATTTAAAGTGAGAGAACTTAAGCGCGGTGAACTTTTCATCAGGGTCGGACAGTATGCCCCGAAGCTGGCTTATGTGCAATCCGGTATTCTAAGGTGCTTCAGTACACGCGACGGAAAGGAATCAACAAACGATTTCTTTTTTGAGGATACGTTTACCACAGACTTTGTAAGTCTAACCAAAAACCTTCCGGCGCGGCAGAATTTCGAAGCTCTTGAACAAACGGTTTTGTATGAAATTTCAGGCGAAAAGCTTCAAAAACTGGAGTTTCTTTTCCCGGAGCTCGGAGAATGGAAAACAATCGTGGCAGGAGATTTACTTCATAAATCGTTTAATGATCAGTCAGAATCAAAACTTGAAAATCCGGAACAGAGATACCTGCAAATTTTAAGAAATAAGCCGGAAATTATTCGTCGCATTCCACTGGTATACATAGCCTCTTACCTCGGAATTACCCCGGTACATTTAAGCAGGATTAGAAAAAGTGTGGCTCAAAAAACTACTTAACATTTGTTAAGGCGCCCGGGTTTTAAACAGCCTACGTTTACAGGGTTCAACAATTATTCTTAAACCCTGTGCCATGAAAAAAATTATTTATTCCCTGCTGATCGTCAAATTATTCCTGATGGCCGCATCAGCATACTCGCAGCACGAAAGACCAAATCGCCTGATCTACCTCGAAGTTGATCCGCTGGCGTATATTTTCAACGGATACTCCATACATCCCGGATTTGAAACAAACGGTTTCAGATTTGATATCACTCTCGTTAAGGTAAACTATCCGGATAATTTTACCGAGCGCTTTTACGGGACTTCCGCGTTTGACCTAACCACACATATTCGGGGACTCAAAGTAGATTATACCGGGCAACGAGAAGATTGGATGCGAGGGGCCTTCATCGGTATTGACATAAATCAGCAGACGCTCAACTTTCAGCATAATCAATCTAAAAATGAAAAAAAACTCCGTACTCTTAATGCGGGCCTGCGAGGCGGCTATAAAATTGGCATATACCGGGGTTTTTACGCGACACCATGGGCCGCGCTATGGAGAAACCTTCTCCGTGAACAACGATTTGAATCCGGCTCAGATTCCGTTTCCACAAACCGCTGGGAGTGGTTGATTACGGTGCATCTGGGATATGCGATAACGTTTTGATTGAGAGAAGGTCTGGTTCCTCAGTAATGGATGATATAAATAGGCACCGGCGATACCGCTCCTTTTCCATCAATCAAATCAACATTTTTTGGATGATTCTTTGGATTAACATCCACTTCGATTGATTTTCTAAGTTCAGCAGATGCATTGGAAAATTGTCTGTAAATTACCTGCATGCCAAAAACTAATAATTCACGGTCTTTTGAAATTGTGCAGGCTGCCCGGATAGCGTGCTCAAGCTCAATAACTTCGGTTTGCATACAAGAAACTGGTGAATAACCCGGTTTAATGCACTACTGAACTTCTAATAAAGCTTGATCCCCAAACATCTCCCCATGCTCCGGATGACACGTCATCAACAGCACCTGATGTTTCCCGGCAAACGCTTCGATCGCTTTTGAGGCAAGGGCTCTGCGCTCCGGATCCATATCCACCATGGGATCATCTAAAATGATGAAACCGGACTGATCCTGAAGAAAGTGTTCGGCCAGCGCAAAGCGCCATGCCAGGGCGACGATATCCTTGGTGCCGTGCGATAACAAAGAGTACGTAAGCGGACGCCCGTCGTCGGTGCTAAACGTGGAGGGTAAATCGCCATCCATTTCAATTTCCCCAAACCGGCTTCCGGCCATTACCTGAAGCCAGCTCATAAAACTCTTTTCGAGTCCGCTGTAGGTGTTTGCATCCAGCGAGTCAAGCAGAGATTGGGTCCGCCCGCGAACACGGTCGAGCGTATCTGCCTCTTTACGAATGCGCACAAACTTAGATTCAGCCTCTTCCAGCATCTTTTTCAACTCTTCTGAGGATACGTCCGGCGCATCCTTTTCGAGATTAGCCTTTTCAATTTTTTTGGTGCTTACATCCTGCGACAGGTCCCGTTTTTCACGATCCAGCGACTCCACCTCCTGGATAAATGCTTCGGCTGAACCGTATCCCCCGGGCAAATCCGGCAGCTTTTCAATGTCAGCCGTCAGATCTTTGATACGTTTGGACATCTCCCCCAGTTCCATAAACACATCATCAGCGGTATCAAACTCTTTTCGCCATTCCGCCAGCTGCTTTTGGGCCGATTCGGCATCTTTCGTCAGGCTACGGAGATCGGTTTGGGCATCAACCAGATCATTATTGATTACATCCACAGCCCGCACAGCATCCAGATTCCCGAGCTCTTTCAGCTCTGATTTTAAGGTTGCGATATCCTTGCTACCACGCTCAGATTCGTACAGACTTTTTACGTTGCTGAGTTCCTGCTGCTTTTGCCTGTATTTTTCTATTTTTTTCCTATGTATCAGCCACCTTGCTTAGCTACATGAGGCTCTTTTCGCGTATCTATGATTTTGTTTTTTATAGGTTTAAAAACCTTCGTACCGGTGGTCGGACTCGAACCGACACTTCTTGCGAAACACGATTTTGAGTCGTGCGCGTCTACCAATTCCGCCACACCGGCAAAGAATGGAAACCCAAATATACGGGTTATCGAC
>PXDL01000117.1 GCA_003566395.1 Balneolia bacterium
ACCGGCTACTCAGGTCACGATCCGGAAATTGGGTCAGGCGGAGCGCTGAACGTCGGTATCGATAGAAATATCTACCCGCAGGCCCGCACCTTCCTCTTCGGTTTAAATCTCGATTTTTAATACATCCTTACCATGACTACCATGAAAAAAATAATTGCAGCAGCGCTGATTGTTACCCTGCCGCTGGTCATTGCCGGCTGTATGGACGACTTCCTGAGCCATACCCCACCGGTTGAACGGGTTCAGGACAACTTCTACCAAACCCAGACAGATGCCGAGCAGGCACTCTATGCGATTTATGAAACGCTTACGTTCTCGCACGGCCGCTCTAACGACGGATTTCACCCCTTTGATGTGGTCTCGAATATGATGTCTGACGACGCATATGCGGGAGGATCGGGTAGCGGTGATCAGCCGGAGCTGGTTGAGTTCAACGCCCATAATATTTCGGTTACCAATGGTAAAGCGCTCGGGCTGTGGTCTGACAGGTTTACCGGTATTTACCGCGCAAATCTGCTGATCAGCCACATGAACGATATCGACTTCGAAAATGAAGAAACCAGAGCTTACTTCGATGCCGAAACCCGTTTCCTGAGAGCCTATCACTACTTCGATCTGGTTCGATTCTTCGGAAACGTGCCTCTGTTTGAGCGTCCGCTCGTTGCAACCGACATTCGTGTGCAGCAGGCCGATCCCGGTGAGGTGTACAATTTCATTGTACAGGAGTTGGTTGATATAATTCCGAACCTCAGGGAGAACATCCCGGCCGCAGAAGCCGGACGTGTGTCCAAATGGGCCGGAAAGGCGCTTTTGGGAAGAGTTTACCTCTACCATCAGGATTATGCCCAACCCGTACTTGGCGCCGGTGACCTGCCGGTATCCCGTGCGGAAGTAGTGGGTCATCTTGAAGACATCATCAATAACAGCGGGCACGAGCTGCTCCCGGATTTCGCTAATCTGTGGGGAAGGTCCGGAAATAACAATAACGAAGCCATTTTCTCTGTACAGCATATCACCAATACGTTCGGTGACTGGGGCTTTCTGAACGGCTCTATCGGAAACTGGGCATCCACGATGAGCGGCATCCGCGGCGTGGGTTTTCACCCTGTATATGCGCAGGGATGGTCTTTCCAGCCCGTAACGACCGATCTGAATGATGCATTTAACCCGGATACGGATTCCCGCTATTTTGTAAGTATTCTGGATCCGGTAGCGGAAGGTGTGAATCATGCCGCTGACGAAATGTTCCAATGGCAGGGATATGCCTTCAAAAAATTCTATCCCAGACGCGGCGATACTCCGTCTTTCAATGTGGAATTCAACTGGCCGTATAATCGTCCGGTGTTCCGTCTTTCAGACGTGATGCTTATGGCCGCTGAACTGGAATCTGCCAACGCGCAGCAATACTTTGATGAAGTTCGCATGAGAGCCTACGGAGATGATTTCCAGCAAATTCCGGCAACACGCGCTAACATCATGGAAGAACGCAGGCTTGAATTTGCCGGTGAAGGCATTCGCTATTGGGATCTGCTCCGTATGGGCCTCGACACCGCAGCTCAAAGGATTAATGCACAGGCTCAATCACCCGACATCGAAATTAACTTCAGGCCGGAACGTCTTGGTCTGCTGCCCATACCTCAGACGGAAATAAACCTCTCCGACAACACCTTAACACAAAACCCGGGGTATTAACACTCCGGGTTACCCGACCCATCAATCGGCTTACCATCAGAATAAACAGGTATATCTATGAGTTTACCAACTGAACATAACGGCAATGTGAAAAAAACTCCTCAGCCCGGAAAGCATCCCGTTTTCTCTGTGGCGGCGTTAGGATTAAGCCTTGTACTGCTTTTTTCTACAGCACTCACCGCGCAAAACTGGGAACTGGTCTGGTCCGATGAGTTTGAAGGCGAAGAGCTTGACCTGGAAAAGTGGAGCTATCAAACCGGTACCGGAGCTAACTACGGCCTCATCAACTGGGGCAATAATGAGCAACAGTTTTATACCGACCGTGAAGAAAACCTCTATTTAGAAAATGGAATGCTTCACATACGGGCTAAAGAGGAAAGCTTTTCCGGCAGGGACTATACATCGGCTCGTATTCGTACCTACAGCAAAGCCGAATGGACCTACGGCCGTTTTGAAGCGCGTGCAAAACTTCCGGAAGGTCAGGGCCTTTGGCCGGCTTTCTGGATGATGCCCACCGATAATGTGTACGGCGGATGGCCCAAGAGCGGAGAAATAGATATAATGGAAGCTCTGGGCCATGAAACAGACAAAGCCTACGGCAGTGTGCACTACGGACTCGACTGGCCTAATAACCAGTTCAGAACCGGGACATACACTCTTTCAGAAGGGTCCTTCAGCGAAGAGTTTCATGTTTTTAGCATAGAGTGGGAACCGGAAGTGATTCGTTTTTATGTAAACGACCAGCTCTATTTTCTTGTAACGCCTTCCCATCTGGCCCCATACAATTGGCCCTTCGATCAGGATTTTCACTTCCTGTTAAATGTGGCCGTAGGCGGACACTGGCCGGGATATCCCGATGAAACCACTGAGTTTCCGCAGGAAATGGTAGTGGACTGGGTACGCGTGTATCAGGATCAGGAAGCAACATCAACCGGCCCTGAACCCGAGCATCCGCGTGAAATTAAATTGGGACAAAACTATCCCAACCCGTTCAACCCTTCCACGCAGATTGAATACACCATACCGGAAAGCGGCCATGTACTTTTGGAAGTTTTCAATATGCAGGGGCAGCAGGTCGCAACACTCGCCAACTCAACAAAACAGGCGGGAAATCACAGCGTCACTTTTGATGCCTCAGATTTGTCAAGCGGGATTTACCTCTACCGCCTGACGGCCGGAAATCAGGTAGTGACACAAAAAATGACCCTGGTTAAATAGCGAAACGTTTAAAAGGCGGCACATCTCCAATCCGGGAATGTGCCGCTTGGTTTCGATCTCAGTGTTTTCAATTCAATACTGTGCAAACAGCTTACATCCGCTGTACCCTTTCGATGACCCTGCTGATGGTATTTCGATCCAGGCATCATAATTATCGGTCCGGATATAAACACCGAATTTCGGAGAAAATGTACCAATCGTTACTGACTATCCTCGTTTTGCTGCTGAGTGTTTCAACCGTCGCCTGCTCGGATTCCGATCGTGTTTTTGTGGAAAAGGATGAAGAAGGCTGGAAACTTTATGCACAGGGCGAACCCCTGATGGTAAACGGTATGAACTGGGATTACTTCCCGGTGGGTACCAATTATGAGTATATAATTTGGGAAGAGTCCGACGAGTTTATCAAAACGGCGCTCGACTACGAAATGGGCTTGCTGCAGGATATGGGCGTAAATGCTATAAGGGTTTATACCGGAATTCCGCAGCGTTGGATAGAATATATTTATGATAATTTCGGCATCTACACCATGCTGAACCACTCTTTCGGCCGCTATGGGATGATGCTCGACGGGGAGTGGGTGGGAAACACAGATTATGCCGATCCGCGGGTAATTGAGAATTTGATAGATGAGGTTACCCTGCTTGCCCGTGATTACCGTGGAACCCGGGGGCTTTTGCTTTATTTGCTGGGGAATGAGAATAATTACGGACTTTTCTGGGGCGGGGCGGAAACCGAAGATATCCCCATGGAAGACGAGCTAATGGAAGACCGCGCCCGCGACATGTATCGGCTTTTTAATCAGGCGGCTGTGGCCATGAAAGAGATCGATTCCGACCGGCCGATTGCTATAGCAAACGGGGATTTGCAGTTTCTTGATATTATTGTGGAAGAGCTGCCCGATATAGATATTTTCGGCTCAAACGTGTACCGGGGCGTCTCGTTTACCGATTTTTATGACCGTGTTCAGAATGAATATGGCAAGCCGGTTCTGCTGACCGAATTCGGTGCTGATGCCTATAATGCCCGTACCCAGGAAGAAGATCAAAAGTGCCAGGCCTATTATAAGCATGGCAACTGGAAAGAAATTTACATGTATGCAGCAGGTATGGGCAAAACCGGAAATTCTATTGGTGGTTTCACCTTTCAGTTCAGCGACGGCTGGTGGAAGCACGGTCAGACCGAAGACCTGGACGTGCATAATACCGAAGCAAGCTGGGCGAATGCGGCTTATGCATGTGATTTTGTGGAGGGGGAAAACAACATGAACGAGGAGTGGTTCGGCATTATGGCCAAAGGCATGACCGACCCCGACGGGCACTACAAATTATATCCCCGTGCCGCCTATTATGTACTCAAAGAAGCTCACCGTTTCGACCCTTACAAACCGGGAGCTGATTTAGTAGATCTTGAAAACCATTTTGAAGCTATATCTCTGGAAGATGCATTTCAACGAGCCGAAGGGGAGGAGTCACCTCAATCAGATTAAAACCAGGCTCAATAGCTTTGAGTAAGGAGACATTCAGTATAAAATAATATTTACAGACCATGGACACTGCTGTATATCCGAAAACAGATAAACCAAAACGTATATCCGACAAAGAGTTGGCCATTAAAACCATCACCTTAGAAAATCAGACCTGGTTTAAAATCGCAAACCACGATTCGCTGCGTCCGTTTTTTATGAATGTGGTAAGCGATTCAAATCATTGGATGTTTATTTCCAGCAACGGAGGTCTCACTGCCGGCCGGAAAAACAACGAATACGCACTATTCCCCTATTACACCGACGATAAAATTACCGAGTCGGCCGACATCACCGGAAGCAAAACCATCTTTCAAATTCAGACTGAAAGCGGGTTGTGTATTTGGGAGCCTTTCTCAGGCCGCTACACCGGCAGGTATGAAATCAGCCGGAATTTGTACAAGAACTTTACCGGCAATAAAGTGATGTTTGAGGAGATTAATCACGATCTCGGTTTAACCTTTCGGTATCAGTGGAATTCGAGCAACCTTTACGGGTTTGTCCGAAAAGCTGAGCTGGTCAATATGTCCGGAACCGATTACAAGATTTCGATGCTTGACGGAATTCAGAATATTTTGCCATACGGGGTTGAACCCGACATGCAGAATGAGTCGAGCAACCTGGTGGATGCCTACAAACGAAGCGAACTGGTGAAGGAGACGGGCCTCGGGATTTTCGCCCTCAGCGCCATTATTGTGGACAAAGCCGAACCCAGCGAAGCCCTCAAGGCAAATATCGCCTGGTCGCTCGGGATTGAAGCCCCCGAATATTTGGTATCATCCCTTCAACTGAATGATTTCCGAAACGGCCTGGCCATTACCGAAGAAGACGATGTGAAAGGGGAGAAAGGCGCCTATTTCATACATACCGATTTCCAGGTGTCCGACGGAAGTAGCAAATCGTGGAAAATCATAGCGAATGTAAACCAGAATCACTCCCAGATTACCGCGCTAAACAAGGCCATTACAGGCGATTCTGAGCTGGAACGAGTTATAGAGCAGGATGTGGAAAAAGGTACCGAAAAGCTGCTCAAACTTGTGGGTGGAGCAGACGGTCTGCGTAAATCGGCCGATACCTTCAAAGACGCGCGTCATTTCTCGAATGTTCTTTTCAATATCATGCGGGGCGGAACTTTCGATCATAACTACCGCGTCGAGAAGCAAGATTTCAACACATACCTGAGCAAAGCCTCGAAATCGGTTTACAACCGGAATCACTCTACGCTTGAGAAGCTGGAAAACGAGTTTTCCGTATTCGAGCTGAATAATCTGCTTTCAGAATGTGATGACGCCGACTTGTACCGATTGGGTAAGGAATATCTGCCGCTAAAATTCAGCCGCCGCCACGGGGATCCGAGCCGGCCCTGGAACAGATTTTCCATCAATACGCACAGCGAAACAGACGGCTCCAAAATTCTGGATTATGAGGGTAACTGGCGCGATATTTTCCAGAATTGGGAAGCGCTGGTGCATTCCTACCCCGGATTTATTGAAGGAATGATTTTCAAATTTCTGAATACATCCACTTTCGACGGCTACAATCCCTATCGCGTAACAAAAGGCGGGTTCGACTGGGAGACCATCGAGCCGGATAATCCCTGGTCGTACATCGGCTACTGGGGCGATCATCAGATCATCTATATGCTGAAGTTTCTGGAATTCTACCGGACGCACCGGCCCGGGGGGGTTGACGCCCTTCTTGAAAACGATCGTTTCGTGTATGCCAATGTGCCGTATCGAATTAAGCCGTATGCGAGTATTGCGAAGGATCCTAAAAACACCATCGATTTTGATGAAGAATCCGACATCGCCATTCGTAAAAACGTGGCGCGTAAAGGAGCCGACGGCGCCCTGCTCGGAAGTCGTTCTCAGGAGATTCATTACGTAAATTTTGTTGAGAAAATCCTGGCATCGGTTCTCGCCAAAGTGTCAAACTTTATTCCCGAAGCCGGCATCTGGATGAACACCCAGCGTCCAGAGTGGAACGACGCCAACAACGCTCTGGTCGGCAACGGCGTGTCTATGGTTACACTCTACTATCTGCGGCGTTTTCTTACGTTTTTTGAGGACGTATTCGAGTCATCCTCGGTTAAAAAGATTCAGGTTTCAGCGGAATTAAGTGAGCTTTTCAATCGGATTACCGGCGTACTTGAGGAAAACAGCGGACTGCTTTCCTCCCGTATTGACGATCAAAACCGCAAGCATATCACCGAATCCCTCGGCCGTGCCGGAAGCGACTATCGGACCTCGGTTTATAATGACGGCTTCAGCGGAGAGAAGAAACCGCTTGAGCTGCATCGGCTGAGCCGGTTTGTGAAAGTAGCCCTTACGTGGATGGAACACTCCATCGAAGCCAACCGCCGCCCGGACGACCTCTATCATGCCTACAACATTATGAGCATGAATGAAGGCGGTATTTCCATTTCCTACCTCAGCGAGATGCTGGAAGGCCAGGTTGCCGTGCTAAGCTCCGGATTTCTGAGTCCGGAGGAGTCGGTACGCGTTCTTGAGGCACTCAGGGCGAGCGCGCTCTATCGCCGGGATCAGAATAGTTATATGCTGTATCCGAATAAACAACTTCCCCGTTTTCTGGAGAAAAATGTCATTCCGGAATCTCTGGTGAAGGAATCGGAATTGCTTAAAAAACTGATAGCGGAAGGAAATCAGGATATCATC
>PXDL01000494.1 GCA_003566395.1 Balneolia bacterium
CAGGTTGTATGGCGTAGTGGAAGTATTTTCATCCCACTCGGCAGCACGGACGAACATCCGCATGGCTTCGTCGTAGCGTTCGAGCTGCATCAAAATATTTGCATGAAGACTGATCGGAGCCACACCCATTACGCCTCTCGGCACATCGAAATTTCTAATCATATCGAGGGCTGACTCGTAGTTGCCCAGCTCAAAGTTACTTACGGCACCATAATAAAAGGCAAGATTTCCGGCTGTTGTGCGTCCGAATCTGCTCGTTATCTCTACAAAACCAGGTTCGAGTTCTTCATCACTGCCGTAGAGAGCGGTTTCGAAATTACCTCTCAAAAACTGCTGTTCTGCGAACGTGATGGCCTCGCGGGCATTGGTTTCCTGGGCGGAAGTGTACTGAAAATACCAGATAATGCCGCCAACCAGTGCAATAAGCGCAATGGCTCCACCAAAAATTGCGGCTTTATGTTCACGGTAAAATGTGGTTGCGTAGGCGTAACCTGTTACTAACGCATCCGATTCAAGTTCTTCTCTGGAAAGTCTTTTTGACATGTTTCAATTAAAAATGATTATGGTTTACAGAACAGCTAAAATAAAGCGGTTTCACGGAACAGACAAGTTTTGAAGCTTTATATTTTCACGATTTTTCCCTTTTCCATTTGGTAGGTAAGATCGCAGGCGGCAGCTATCTGTTTGTCGTGGGTTACGATAACAATAGTAAGGCCGAATTCTGTTTTTAGCTCGAACAATAACTCGAGCAGTCCGGCTGTGTTGGCCTCATCCAAATTACCCGTAGGCTCGTCGGCCAGAACAAGGTCGGGTCTGTTTATAAGGGCGCGGGCTACCGCAACTCGCTGCTGTTCTCCGCCCGATAACTCCGAGGGACGGTGCTCCAGGCGGCCGCCAAGACCGAATCGGGCGAGCAAATCGCCGGCCTCGCGTTGAAGCTCCTTCAGGGATCGACCGGCTATCAGCCCGGGCATAAATACATTTTCGAGTGCGGAAAATTCGGGCAGCAGATGATGAAACTGGAATACAAAACCGAGATTCTTATTCCTGAAACGGGCCAGTTCCTCCGTATTCATGGCATTCAAATTATTGCCCCGGTAGATGACCTCTCCTTTGGTAGGACGGTCAAGCCCTCCTATAATGTGAAGCAGCGTGCTTTTCCCCGATCCGCTGGCCCCTACGATACAGATAAGGGATTCCGACTGAATACTCAGGTCAACACCGCGCAGTACATGAAGCGGTTCCCCTGTTTTTTTTTCGGAATAATCCTTGGTGATGCCGCGGGCTTCAAGAAGGATGTTTTCGTTGGATTGTTGTGTCATAATAGAGTGAAAATTCCGAATCAGGATTAACTCAGATTACTCGACTTAAAAGATGGATAGATGACCGGCTCAATATGATCACATTTGCCGGTTTCCATATTAATCTTGGTGTGGATGGCGCAAAGCCTGTTATCCCCGTTGGCAGAGCTGTACCGGTGCGGCGTTTGAAGTAAAAAACGCTTGATCGCCGTATCCTTGTCCATCCCGATTACAGAATTGAAGGCGCCGGTCATGCCCACATCGGTAATAAATCCGGTTCCTTTAGGCAGAATTCGGTGGTCGTTGGTGGGCACATGAGTGTGGGTGCCGGCTACAACAGAAGCGCGACCGTCCACATACCATCCGAAGGCCTGTTTCTCGGCCGTGGCTTCGGCGTGGAAGTCAATAAAAATGATATCGGTCTCTTCTTTCACTTTTTCAATTACCCAGTCTGCGGTTCGGAACGGGTCGTCCAGGGGCTGCATGAAGGTCCGGCCCTGCAAGTTGATAACTCCTATTTTCTCACTACGGCCGGGAATTGGATAAATGCCGTATCCGAAGCCGTGGGCGCCTTTCGGGTAGTTCAGGGGGCGGAGCAGATTCTGATCGGTTTTCATATACCCGTAAATTTTCCACTTTGCAAAGCTGTGATTGCCGCCTGTAACCACATGTGCGCCCAGTTTATAAAATTGCTTTACAATTTGCTCGTTGGTGCCCATTCCCTCATGAGCATTTTCTCCGTTGATGATAACAAACTCTGAATCGTATTTCTGAATGATGGAGGGAAGGAAGGTGTCGAGAAGAGAGATGCCGGAATCAGAAACAATATCACCGACAAACAACAGATTGAGATGGTCAGACATAAAAATTTAATAATAAAAAAAGGGCAGCGGGAATTGCAAAGAACCGTTTAAACACGGTGGGAATCCTCTCTTCCGGGTCCGCCTTCCACTATTTCCGTGAGGAACATGAGGCCTGCCGTTGCCGGAGGAAGCCGAACTCCCTAAATATTAAGTATCGTTCAAGCAATAACCAACGCTGCCCTTATGAGTAATATAACACCTTTCAATGGCTATTAGTATCCTTAATTTCAGATAAAAGATCTGAAAGGGTACGATTGATCTCATCAAAGAAAAGTGAATTGAGGAGTTTGGTATCTCCGGCGTTGTGATTTTGGGCAATAAAGAGCTCCTCGGCTATACTAAGGCAGCTCAGAACCAGAATGGTGGTTTCATTCTGGCTGGAAAGATGTTTTTTGTACTCGCGAAAACGGTCGTCTACAAACTGGGCGATTTCGTGCATCATCTGCTCGTTATCATCTTCCACCTTAAGCGGATACTGCCGCCCGAGAATACTTACTTTTATCGATTTCATTCGCTTTCCTCCAAATGCCGGTCGATGCGTTTGATCAGCGTCATCAGCTGCTGTTTGAGCACAAGCCTGTCTTTCTGGCTGAGTGAAGGCGAAGCGTGCCGGCGTGCCACCTCATGGGTCAGACGATCATTCTCCTTTTTGAGCCGGGTGTTATCCTGCTTTAGTTTTTTGTTCGATTCAATCAGCTTTCTGCATTCCACACCCATTTCCGTTAGGAGATTTCGGAAGGAATCGACCTGCTCCTGGGTAACTTTGGCGGAATCTTTCATGAATTGTGAATCAGGATCTGAGCTGGGCTCCGAAGGTTTTTTCAAGGTGTTTGGTTACGCGGTTTACGGCCGGCTCTACGTCGTTCATGGTAAGGGTTTTTTCAGGTGACTGAAACGAAAGCCTGAAAGCAATACTTTTTTGCCCGTCGGCCAGCTGCTTGCCTTCAAAAACATCAAAAACCTGTACGTCTTTGAGCGTTTTGCCTGCTTTCCGGCGTATGCCGACCTCCAGCTCACCCGCGCTAACCGCCGAATCGGTAATCAGGGCGATGTCGTACTCGAAGCCGGGAAATTTCGGAACGGGCCGGTAACGAACCTGATCCAGCCCGGACACGAGCTCTGCCAGAAGCGACAGGTTAATTTCAGCAATACAGGCCTCTTTATCAAGATCGAATGCGGCGGCTCGCTCAGGGCTAACTTTATAGGCTGTGCCAATTTGGCCGCGCTTACTTTGAAAAATTATAAGGTTTTCTTCAGCCGTGGTTTCAATAAGTTCACTTACACGAAGCTGGGCGAAAAGGCTGTCGGTCAGTGCTTTAAGATCATGAAACCGGTACGGAGTTTCGGGGCGGGTCCAGTGTTGGCGGTATTTATTTCCGGCAATACCGATCAGCAGACTGGTAGTTTCGTCCGAGCCTTCCACCCAGGTGCCTTTACCTTTACGGAAAATCCGTCCGATTTCAAAAGCCTGAATGCCCGAAGCTTTACGATTGAAATTATAGGCAGCCGTCTTCAAAAAACCGAACGATAAATCCGGGCGCAGCACAGCCTGATCCTGAGAAATAGGATTGAGCGTAGGAATAAGCAGATTTTCATCGCCGGCTTTTTTGACTTTGGACGGCAGAAGCGAATTATTGTACAGCTCCTGAAGCCCCGCCTTCACACAAGCGGTGCGCACATCGTTGATGAATGCCTCTTCAAACGGAATTACCGGCGGACGCGCAAAGGTGATTCGTCCGGTGGTAGGAATATTATTGTAATCATAAATCCGGGCAACTTCTTCAATAAGGTCGGTTTCCATGCTTACATCGGGACGATAGCCCGGAATGCGGCAAACCAGTAAATCGTTTTTTTCTGACGGACTAAACCCGAGTCGCTCCAGAATTTCTTTCATCCGGGAAACGGGAAGATCCGTTCCGAGGTACCGGTTCACACGATCCGGACGCAGCTCTACTTCGGGCGCGCTGTAGGGAACGGGATGGATGTCCACCGCCGGGCCGCTAAGTTCACCTCCGCACCACTTTTGTATCAGCTCGGCGCAGCGAAGCGCGGCTTTCAGGGTGATGGTGGGGTCAACACCACGTTCGAAGCGATAGGATGAGTCGGTTTGAAGGGCCAGTTCCCGGGAAGTTTTGCGTACCGAAACCGGATTAAACCAGGCCGACTCAATCAAAATATCGCGTGTGGAATCCTGAATTTCTGAGTTTATGCCGCCCATCACGCCGGCTACGGCAACGGGTTTTTCGGCATCACAAATAAAGAGAGAACCTGCCGGCACTTTTCGTTCTACTTCATCAAGCGTAGTGAATGTGGTCACCTTGTCAAAAGACTTGACCCGGATTTCGGGACCGGCAAGCATGTTAAGGTCGAAGGCGTGCAGCGGCTGACCGAGTTCATGAAGCACGTAGTTGGTGGCATCTACCACGGCGTTTCGGGGGCGCAGGCCGATCGCCTGAAGCCTTTGCTGTACCCAGGCGGGAGATTCCTTTACTTCAATGCCTTTCATCACAATTCCCACATAGCGACGGCACAAATGCTCGTCTTCAATGGTGATGCGAACATCCGGGTTGCCGTCGGGCTTGTGCGTGGTCTCCGGCAGCCTGACTTTTTCGGCCGGACTGGTAAACGTTTCTCCGGTAACCGCATACAAATCGCGCGCGGTGCCTGCGTGGCATGCGGCATCGGGGCGGTTGGGCGTGAGGCCGATTTCAAGCACGGTGTCTTTGGTCGATCCCTGAACTTCAGCAAAAGGAGTGCCCGGCTTGAGGGAGTTGTCGAGCACGAGGATTCCGCTGTGATCGGTGCCGGTGCCAAGTTCGTCTTCGGCGCAGATCATGCCCAGGGAAACTTCACCCCGTATTTTAGACTTTTTTATTTTGAACGGATTGCCGTCAGGAAGCTCAACCGGAAGCACGGTTCCTACGGTCGCAACGGCTACTTTCTGCCCGGCTGCTACGTTCGGCGCTCCGCACACAATCTGCACCGATTCGCTACCCGTGTTGACTTCACACAAAGTTAGTTTATCTGCATTCGGGTGCTTTTTTACGCTCAGTACTTCACCCACCACGACTCCCTCGAAATCGGTGCCGGATGTAGTTACCTCCTCGACCTCGAGACCGGTCAGGGTAAGTTTGTCAGCAATTTCAGTATCGGAAAGGCCGGTATCGATGTAATCACGCAGCCAGTTCAGGGAAATATTCATAAAACCGGTGTATTGTAACGGTTAAAACTGTTGAAGAAAACGAAGGTCGTTGTCGTAGAGCAGGCGGATGTCGTCTATGCCGTAGAAAAGCATGGCAATGCGCTCAACACCCATTCCGAAGGCAAAGCCGCTGTAGGTTTCCGGATCCACATTCACGGCCCGGAGTACGTTTGGATGAACCATGCCCGCCCCCAGAATTTCGAGCCATTTGCCGGTTTTCTCGTCTCCCCACCATACATCCATCTCAAGACTGGGTTCGGTAAACGGGAAGTAGGAAGGACGAATGCGATAGCGGACCTCTTCGCCGTAGATCATCTGCACAAACATAATCAGCGTGTCTTTCAGCTCGGCGAGGCTCACATGACGGTCCACATAAAGGCCTTCAACCTGATGAAACAGGCAGTAGGATTTTGCGGTGATGGATTCGTTCCGGTACACACGGCCGGGCATTATGGAGCGCAGCGGCGGTTTTTGGGTCTTCATCAACCTGATCTGAACCGGGGAGGTGTGGGTACGCAACACGAGGTCCTGTTCATCGGGACGGTCGCTTTTGCGAACAAAAAACGTATCCTGCATATCCCGGGCCGGATGCTCGGGAGGAAAATTCAGCGCCGTGAAGTTGTGAAAATCATCTTCCAGCTCCGGACCTTCGGCCACGGAAAACCCCAGACGGTAAAAGACCTGTTTGATACGATCCAGGGTTTGGGTAAGCGGGTGCAGCCGTCCGGTCGTGATCGGGTAGGGGGGAAGGGTGATGTCGTCGGTGGCGGCGCGGCTTGCTTGTTGCCCCGAGGCAAGCTGGTCTTCGGCCTCTTTGAATTTGGTTTGGGCAAGCTGTTTAATTTCATTGACCTGCTGCCCAAATGCCCGTCGCTCTTCGGCGGCTACGCTTCCGATTTTGCCGAGCAGTTGAGTTACTTGTCCTTTTCTGGACAAATAGGCGAGCCGGAAGGCTTCCAGTTCGTCTTTGGTCGTGATGACCGCGTCTTCAATTTCTTTCCTGAGCTTATCGGTTAGTTCACTCATAGGTGGTATGGACGGTTATAAAAAAGGCAAGCCTATGTTAATAAGCTTGCCCGTATCATCAAAAACGAAAAAGGTCAGTTTGCGGCGTGTTTCACAATTGCTGCGAACGTGTCAGGCTCGTGTACGGCCAGATCCGCGAGAATCTTGCGGTCGATTTCAATGTTTTTGGATTTCAGGGCTCCCATCAACCGTGAGTAAGAATAGCCGTTCTGGCGGGCAGCGGCATTAATACGGATGATCCAGAGCTTCCGGAATTCGCGTTTGCGGTTCCGGCGATCCCGGTATTGATACTGAAGGCCTTTTTCGACCGTGTGTTTTGCAACGGTGTAAACCTTGCTGCGTGCTCCCCAGTAACCTTTCGCTGCTTTAAGAATCTTCTTGCGACGGCGACTGGAAGCCACATTGTTCTTAGAACGTGGCATTTGTTTAAGGTTTAAATGTTAATATTAAAGAAATAATGTATTACAAATTCGGCAGAAGACGCTTGATATTGCTCGTGTCGGCCGGATTCACCAATGCAGATTTACGCAGATTGCGCTTCCGCTTCGGAGATTTTTTGGTCAGGATGTGGCTGGTAAAAGCTTTTTTACGCTTCAGTTTACCGGTACCGGTTAATCTGAAACGCTTTTTAGCGCCACTATTTGTTTTTTGTTTAGGCATGTGATTCGTATCTGATTTTTCGATTTGGATACAGAACC
>PXDL01000360.1 GCA_003566395.1 Balneolia bacterium
CGGTAAAAGGGGTGTCGGTCTATGGCGGAGTTAAAATGAGCAATGAGTCGGGCGAGCCCGGACCGTGGGTGTTTGATGCGGAACGGGTGACTCCCAACATCGAGCGATTTGGCCCGGGAATTGATCTTGAATTGCAGCTTGCCGGCGACCGGTTCTATGGGAAAGGGCTGTTTCGGTATCACAGGCAGATGAACACGAATCTTTCCGTAGAGCGAAGAATGAAAGGGATGGTGAGTCTGCCGGATGAGGGAGAGTGGCTGCGGGCTGAAGCAATCACGCAAACAGGCATGATTGAGACCGGTTACAGAGGTGATCAATTTCAAATTCGGGTAAGGACGATAATCGCAGAAAGCGACGATTTCCTCTACTTTCAGCCGCTTGGGCGGGAAATTCCTTCTAAACCGGGGCTTCACCAAACCATACTTTCCGCTGATGCCGATCTTTCACAACGCTGGAGTATAAGCAGCTATGCTCAGCTTACAGATAAAAGAATCGGATTCCGGCGCAACCGGTTCGCTCACGAGTTTGACTGGCAAGAGCAGACCCGTGAACTTTACAGCGCTCTAAAGCACCGTAGAGTCAATCAGGACATTGTGATCGGAATTCGCTATCGCTCCATTACTGCAGACGCCCCCGGAGTGGATGATAATTCACGCCACTATTTCAATCTTTTTTCCGAACTCCTGTGGCGCGTGAACGACGCAGTTACAGCAGAGATTGGCCAGAATATCACCTTTCATAGCGACGCTCCGGCTCTCCGTTTATCTGGAGGGCTCGAAAGAGAGATGACGCCCGCATGGAAAACATCTGCAAAGATTTTATACAACGAGGTGTTGCCAGAGTTTCAAAACCCGTTCACAGATTTGATCCGGCGCGGATATAATATCAGCGAGCGATTTGGCATTCCGTTTACGCCTGTCGGATCATTCGGGAAAAGCCGACTCCTTACGGCTTCAGTCACACAGAACGTTGCTGTTCATAACGACTTGATGATTACAGGGAGCCTGAAGCACATCTCACACCTTGCTCTTCCTATTCCATTCCAGCCCGTGCAATATGATGCAGCATTTCACACCATGCCGGGCACCTTTCAGTTATTTGACGGGCAAACGGGCTGGCGAGGGGTCGCCGATTTGCAGATCGCCCACCGGGCCAGCACAAGTTTTTCTCACTCTCTGCGCGCTGTTTATTCAGCAACACTTTCCGGAGGGGAAATCTACCGGGACTATTGGGAGCAGTCACCGGATCTGTGGATTCGGTATTCCGCCACCTATTCCCCTTTTCGGGATATTGAGCTGAATGCACAACTGCGATACCGTTCGGGAACCTCCTGGAGTGAATTTGAAAATCTGGATGGTGAGCTGTTTCGCAGCTTTAATGTACAGTATCCGTTTTCATTCGGAGAATTTACGAGCAGTCCGCCATCTCATCTCAACGCAGACCTCACGGCCGCCAAATGGTTCTGGAATCAGCGTCTGCGCATCATACTATCGGGAAAAAATGTACTAAACAGAGAGTATTTTCCGCATCCGCTCTCTGTACGGGAGGGTTTTACCTTTTCGCTGAAGGCCGAAATGAGGTTTTAAGTCTCCGGAACCTGCACTGGATTGTAATCGTAATCACCGGCGTTGACCCTCGCGCATTAAATATCTCAACTTGATGAGCACCCACCGGATCTGTCAGCGTTGAGGTTGCGAATATGGAGTCATGGGTAAAGAGTTGATGTCAATCCCAAGATCCCAACTCTCGCAGGTCGGCGACCTGCGCTACGCAGCCCTCGCCTGCACGCTGTTTCTACGGGCTCACGGCTCAGTGTCTGTTCACGGTAGGCATTGAAAAGTCTTCAAAGAGAAAGATTGGCTAATTAATTACTGCATTTAATAACATCCGTAAAAATCTTTTCCGCTATTGATACTTCTGCTCACTTTTTTACGCTATAAGTACATATAGGTCAGAATCTTCATGCGTGCGCGCTTTTCAGCACCGAAGAAAATGTAACGAATTGGGTTTTGCAAGCTTTCCCGTGACGTTCATGCACCATCAAACGATACTGATAAGAAACGAGAGTATCAGTCGTGATGGGTTATCAAATATATATGTACAACTTTCCTGTAACTGATGTGCAATTCCATTTATTCTGCCATCATAACCCCTCCTTCTTATGAAACCACTTTACAAATTACGCTTTATTGGTCAGGGTCTGCTACTCTGTATTTTTACAGCTGTTGCGGTTATTCCGGCCTCAGCCCAGGACGTCTCTATATCAGAGAGCGCAAAATATCCGGGAGCCTTCGAAATCCGGACAGATCAAGGCGAAGCTGTTACCCCGCTGGAATCACTTTTTCATCCAAAATCGCTGATCAACACTCATTTCCGGGATCCGGCCGATGAAATCTGGCCACGAACAGGGTGGCCATCCAGCGAAGTAAACTTTCGCCCATTTGGCACGCCTCTGCCCGCCGGTGATCTGAATGGAGACGGCACCAAAGATCTATACTCTGTTTTTAATGTTACAGCAGATCAAAGAACAGGCGACCTCAGCGATTTAACTCCAAAAACGCTGATTTACTTTAGCCCCTCTCCCCCTTCTGAACCCGATCATATTATTTATGAATCGCTCATTGCCGTTGGGGATTTTAACGGAAGCGGAAATCAAAATTTGATGACTCGTTCATCAGAACCCAATTACACGCTTTATGAATTCAACGGAGATGAATTTATCACTGCCAGCGGTCCGACGGGACTTTCTGTCAACTCATTTTCCTGGAATGATTTCTACGACCTCGACGGGGATGGGTCAACTGACCTGTTAAGAACGGCCTCATTAAATCTTGAGGTACTCTTCGGTGCCGGTCAGGAACGAGATTATGAGCTTGAGACATACAATCTGTTGACGATCCTGGCCAATGAAGGAATACAGCAGAATATTACGGACTACACTCTTAAAAACTACTTCAGCTATAACGACCGCACATTTATTGTGGTTCGCGGGCTTGTTCGAGAAGGTGAAGATGCCGGCCGCTATGCCATGATTTTTGAAATGGACAATGACAGAAGTCTTAGCCTTCATCAATTTTTTAAAATATCTGACATCACTTCATTAGCGTTAGGTTCCCTCTTTGCTGCAATACATGCCGGTGATGAGGCGTACTCGCTCATCTTTTCTCATGCATTTGAACATAACGAAACAGAATCTGACGATCCTGACTTTGGAACCTACCGGTTTAAGCCGGCAGAAGAGAATGGAGTGCTCTTTGATACGGAAAGAACTCAATACTACGCCACGCGGGCCTGGCCAGCCGGTAAACTGCGCGGAGATGGACGAACCTCATTCCTTGTGGATATATTCGGTGATAACAGCATCACCTATCATTTTGCCGAATCAGAACCAGGGGCTGATCAGCTTGTGGTCGGCAATCTGCTTCCCGGACAGGAGGAGAACGCCTTTATATCACTAAACTTAAATATGAAAACAACATTCGGAGATCTATCCGGAAATGGTTTGGATGACTTCATATATATTTTTTCAGAAAACACAGCGACAGAGAACAGTCTGTTTGGTACGTATCTTATTGAAGGAGTAGCCGAAGGCAGTTATCCAGCCACCGCCTATTCACTACAAAACGGCGACTATTCAGTCCGCTTGGCACAGGAAATCTTTGGTCTCGGTGACGTGACAGGTAACGGCGCTGATGACTTTGCTGTGTTTTACAGAGAGGGAATTCATACAACACTTGCTCTTCACCAGGGCGGAAGTAACTGGAAAACGCCTCTAAAAACATGGGAGCTTGAAGAAAATACGTTTATCAGGGATGTGGTGCCGGGCCGTTTTGTAAACAGTACCAGAACCGACCTCGCTATTCTGTACAGATATCAGAATGATTCGGGTGTGTTTGTTTCCGACATTCGCTTTTATGAAGGCGGGGGAAGCTTCCCTGATGATCCCTACCTTCGCATAGAAGAAGATGACTTTTGGCCGGGGCTTGGAGCTGCTACTTTTAGCACAGCAAATATTAGCACAATCGCAGTGGCGGGTGATGTAAACGGGTCGGGTTTCGATGACCTGCTGGTTGGTGCATCTGCTGCCCGGGTAAATAATGAGCCGGTCCCGGCCGGACTCTATTTTGGCGGTCCTTCACTCAGCGCCGGGGAGCCTGATGTTAGGTTCTCACCGGTGGGGACCTCTTCCTGGATCGGATCTACGCTTACCGGCCTCGGAGATTTAAATGGGGATGGTTTTGCTGACTTTGCTGTCGTAAACGCGGATGAGATCATTGCTGAAGAGGGCAATCAATTTAGAGGACGCATTCATATCTACCGCGGAGGTGCATCTGCTGAAGACCCCGGATTTTTTGACACCCCTTCGCGAACCCTGAAAGCCGATTCCATATCTGTTTCCAGTGGATATAATATGGGGCTTTTAGGGTTTTCCGAGGTAACTACAGGAGACTTCAGCGGGAATGGATCAAAAGAGATCGTAGCCGAATCTTTTTTCCATAGCTTCAACAACCAGGGCGTTCCCGGCGTGCATATTTTTGAGAGTCGCCGAACAACGTCTCAGCCCTCCCAGATGCTTGGGCTTCGCAACGATGATTTTTCAGGGCCGTTCCAGGACTCGGAGTTAATAAATGCAATGGGTCGAAACCTCTATGCCGGTATTCCTGATCTTTCAGGTGACGGCCATGAAAAACTCCTTGTGGTTGGCAGCAGCAGCCTCACGAATGCGGCCCTCTATCGCAGCGGGACACGATTTGAACAAACACCCGCCGTTATTTACAGGGCGCCAAATCAATCTACTACGATGGGCGCTCCGGGGAACTTTATTAATGTTCAGTACAACAGTGTAATTGGTGATTTTAATGGTGACGGAACGCTGAATTTCTTAACGATTCAGCCCGGGGACAGGAATTACAGGGATACGCCCATTTACCTGTTTGAAATTGAAGCCACCGGATCAGTCCCTGCAGGATCAAGAACCGTTCTAAAAACAGAGAGCACGACCAGCGCGGGTGGCACCATCTCTGAGCCGCGAACCCGGTCGAGCGTTACGATTCCCGAGGGCGCCGTATCCGAAGATCAGGAGATAGAAGTTGGCACATTCAACTCTGTCCCTCCCGGTGCAAATGTAGGCGGTGTTGTTCTCTACCTGGGCCCCTCCGGTCTTACCTTTAATGAACCGGTGACGATTACCATTGAGTACGACACCGAAGATATTCCGGACGGTATCGAGGAGGAAGATCTTAAACTGCTTCGCTACGACGAATCAGATGATGAGTGGTTTGAGCTGGAAACTACGGTAGATACGGACCTGAAAACCCTGACCGCGGAAACACTCACGTTTTCAGGATTTGCTGCCGGAACCATTGGCGAAATCACGTCAGCAGATCGGGAAGAGTCGGACCTGCCGGTGCGGTTTGATCTTGCCCAAAACTATCCCAACCCGTTTAATCCAACTACGACAATCAGGTACGATTTACCCGTTTCAAGTGATGTAAAGCTTGAAGTCTACGATATTATCGGCAGACGGGTTGCTGTTCTGGTGAATGATCAAGTACAGGCGGGCCGTTACACCGTACAGTTTGATGCATCGGGATTTGCAAGCGGCGTTTACTTTTACAGGCTGCAGGCGGGCTCGTTTGTTCAAACCCGAAAACTTACGGTGATTAAATAGTTGATTCGTTCTCGGGCTTATTTTGCCGGCTCTCTTCATTTTCTGATGAATCTTGAGCCGGCAAACTTTTATTATTAGCACAAATGCCGATAATAGTGCAAAAAGAATAAATGAATCGAAAGTATTTTGTAACACTCTTTGTTTTTGCTGGAATGTCATTTCATACGATACTCGCCCAAAACCCCAGCGAAGTCTTCATTCAACAGGCTTTGTTTGATCATAACGAGGCAGTTCTGCAGTTTACGGGAGATTTTACAACTGCGTTTGGCGGACAAATGAACCTCGATTCATTTGATCAGTTTGATATGGGCGCAAACCTTGCCATTGTGAACCAGTTTGGCGATAACAACATCTCCACGCTGATTCAGAACGGCATCGGGAATATGGCTCGTTTTAATATTTTCGGGAATCGGAACATTACGGGCCTGGAGCAGAACGGCAACAGCAACCGTTTGATTCTGAACCTGGAAGGAAGCGATAACCAAATCGAAGGTGTGCAGGCAGGGTCAGATAACCAGCTTCGTATGGACCTCATCGGAGATGGAATGACTCAAAATCAAAGCTTCTTACAAGAAGGCAGTAACCTTACCCTTCAGCTGTTTGACAGCGGAACCGGCAGCGGTATTCCTCTGCAGATTGAGCAGCGCGGTAACGGCTCGTCGGTCATTATCGAAAATTATTGAATCTATTTTTGCCCGTGAATTTTAATGGCAGCACTATCTTGAACCGTCTTAATCCACGCTATTCATGTTTTTTTGTCACCCCTCCTCTTTAGTTGATCCTTTTTATTATCCCGAAGATTCAGGCTTGCTAAGTCAATAGTTCTCCATCCTCCATTTCAAAAATCTCCAGCAAACCGGTATGGGCTCTTTTCTATTTAGTATAGCTTCTGCCAAATACGCTGAGTGAAGCAAACAAAAAATCAGATATCTCCAGATTCAGTGGCAGGGAATTCAGTATTCATTGTCGATGTAAAGGGTAACAGGCCTTAGATGGCATATAACCTGTTATAAGAGGGCTTTGAAATACCCATCTGTCGGCTGCCTGTCCCTTTGGGAGTTTTGTGCCATCGGCATCCCTGCGGGGCCGGCTGATGGGTGTCCCTAACCCGTCAGCCCGCACATGCAGCGTGCAGACGGGCAGTTATGCCCCTAGAGGGATGCCTGCGGCGCAAAGCCCTCTATAAACCATTTCCGATAACTGGTTAACTAACTTACCAATAACAACGTTGGTCAGCATAGCAAGCAGTTAAAAAAGACTAACTGATCACCGCAACAACCGGCAGAGGCTCCCTTTCTAATATTTTTAATTCATTGCTGATCAATGGTTTAATGGGATTATAAAAATCTTATGACTACTCCTGTAAAAAATTCCTAATTATGACCAATGACGGAATCTTCTTTACTTC
>PXDL01000068.1 GCA_003566395.1 Balneolia bacterium
GAATCCAGTGGTTTTCGTGTGGAAAAAGAAGCAGCCTGCTTTCGATTCCCATAGCCTGCGCCACGGTAAAGGCCTGCATGCTTTCACTCACCGGAACGCGGTAGTCACGTTCGCCATGGATGATGAGCATGGGCGTATCCCAATTTTGAACATACAGGTGGGGAGAGTGCTGCTCGTAGCTGACCGGCCTTGGTTCATCCCAGTATGCGCCGTCCAGATCAAAATGGACAAAAAACTGTTCTTCGGTGCTTCCATACATGGCTTCCAGATGGAAAACACCGGCGTGAGAAATAAACGCCTTAAAGCGCTCTTCGTGGTTGCCGGCCAGCCAGAATACCGAATATCCACCGAAGCTTGCGCCTACGGCTCCAAGCCTGTCTGCATCCACATAAGGCTCTTCCTTGACGTTATCTATGGCGCTGAGTAAATCTTCCATCGCCTGTCCGCCCCAGTCGCCGCTAATCTGCCTGTTCCACTCCTCGCCGAAGGAGGGAAGCCCGCGACGGTTCGGAGCCACAACAACATAACCGGCGTTGGCCATCACCTGAAAATTCCAGCGATAGGAGAAGAACTGACTGACAGTTCCTTGTGGCCCTCCCTGAGCGTAGAGCAGTGCGGGATAGGTTTCGTTTTCATCGAATCCCGGGGGCAGAATAACCCAAACCAGCATTTCTTTGCCGTCGGTGGTGGTCACCCAGCGGCTGGTCACTTCCGACAGGGTGAGCTCATCAAGCAGTTCATCGTTAATTTCAGTGAACCGCTGCATGCGGCCGTCTGAAGGCGATACGGTGTGTAACTCAACCGGAGAGGACATCGACATCACCCCGGTTACAAGAACCGGATTACCGTCGGTTATCGCTTCATCAAAGGCGGTAACATCATGGATTCCGTCCGTAATCCGGCGTACCGGGGGATAAGCAGACCTTGCCGTCATGTCCAGGGAGAAAAGCTGAACCGTGGCTTCAATCCCGCTGGTAAAATAAATGGAGCGGCCGTCGCGGCTGTACCGGGCGTTGTTCATATTTCCGTCAAAATTCTGGCTCAGTTCGCGGATAACGCCGGTTTCAAGGGTGAGTTCCATCAAGCGGTAGCGGTCGGATTCATACATGGGCGTAACCATGCGGTTCCAGATCATTCTGCTGCCGTCCGGACTGAAGGCGGGGTAAAAATCGTAGCCGGGATTCGGCTCGGTGAGGTTGGTGGTTTCCCCGGATTTCAGATCATACAGAAAAATATTGGAATTGGTAGAGTAGGCGGATTCCGTACGGCTCATTTTTTTGGACGTGTAGGCTATCATTTCGCCGGACGGATGCCAGCTAATCTGAGAAGACCCGCCAAACGGCTTCAAAGGGGTGTCGTAAGGTTCGCCAACCATAATATCAATGGGGCTTCCGGTCAGTTCACCGTCGGCATACGGAGCAATATGCAGGTGGCGATAGGTGCCGTCGTGCCAGGTATCCCAGTGGCGGTAAAGCAGCTGATCGTAAATCCGGGCTTCAGCTTTCGGATATTCAGGGTAACGATCGTTGAGTGAAGGCTCTACACGCACATCACGGGTGAAAGAAAGATGAGAGCCGTCCGGGCTGTACTGCACAAAGGAAATACTGTGCTCAAAATCTGTGATTTGCGAAACGGAACTCCCGTCGGGGTCCATCTCAAAAAAATGTCCGCCCTGCATGAACCCGATTCGTCTGCCGTCAGGACGCCAAACAGGAGATGAAGCCGATGTTTCACCCTCGGTAAGCTGAACGACTTCCGCGCCGTCCATATCTTTTCGGTAAATATGAGTTGTGCCGCTGTTTTCGTCAATGTCCATATAGGTGATCGTGAAGACCACTGAATTTCCGTCGGGCGACACAACCGGGCCGCCGACCCGGCCGAGTTCGAGCATCTTTTCAGGTGATAGTCCGCGGGATTCGTACTCTTGTGAATTTGTGCCCGAAGAACCTGTTGAAGCACAGGCGGGAAGGGCGAAAAACAACAGGCTCAAAGCGAACCAAAGCGAAATGCGGGTTAAGCGATACATAAGCATGTTTTTGGGTTACAGATACAGGGATTATTCCGGCTCAGCCGACATAACTTAATCTAATAAAAAAGGGAATGTGAACCGGTCACATTCCCTAAAATAGCAAAGGCTATTTAAAACTTTATGCTTTAATACGGTCCGTTTTCTATTGCGCTTTGTAGGTGATATTCACATTGCCTGCGCTGGTCCTGAACTCGGCTTTTACGCCTCCTTTACCGTAGGAACCTTGTATCCGGCGGGATGAGGTTTCTCCGCTGAATCCGCTACCGCTTTCTCCGCTTACGGAAACTCTGGAACCCTGTGCATCAAGAACCAGTCCTTTGCCATCACGATCAACAAGGTGTGAAGGCAGAACGGCCGTAATACTTCCTGCACTGGTCCGCAGAGAGAGATGTTCATCAAGGTCTTTGAACTCCGCGTTAATACTACCGCCGCTTGTACGGGCGCTCATATTTCCGGAAATGGAATTCAGGGTGATGCTTCCTCCGCTGGTTTGGACATCGAAGTTGCCCGAGGAGTTTTCCATTTTGATGCTGCCCCCGCTTGTACGGGCGCTGAGTTCGCCCTTGATGTTATACATGGAAATACCGCCGCCGGAAGTGCTTGCGTCAACGGTGCCGCCGATTTCCGAAAGGGTGATGCTGCCGCCGCGGGTTTGAAGCCTTTGGGAACCTTCAAGACCACTCAGCGATAAAGAGCCGCCGGAGGTGCGCACATGGGCGGATGTCTCGGCCGGCGTTTTGATTACATAGGAGACGGAGACCGAACTACCTCTGCGGAAAAAACCTGACTGAACGTTTGCTTCAACGGAGATGGTGTTGCCGTTTTTATCGAACCGAAGCTCGCCAATATCGGAAAAATCGCCTGTAAAGTAGGAGGAACCCCGCCGCACAATCACGTCTATGACGACTTCATTCTTTTCGTGGGATTCAACGGTTATGCTTCCTCCGCTGGTGGTTGCGTTTAAAACTACCGGACCGCTTACCTGAAAGCGTTCAGTAGTGTAAATATTGTCGGAAAACGCTTGTAAAGGCGCGTTTATCACCAAAACAAGAAAAAGCAGAAATGCGATGGGCCGGATGGGAGAATTCATGGGTATAAGGGTTGGTTAACATAAAAGACACCAAATGTTTACGGAACTGTTGGAATCTGGTTGCGTAAGATGTTATCAAGTTGCTTTTTTAAAACCGGGAATTTTTGTGACGGACATAAGAACGGTTTTGTAAAGTCTTCCCTGACTTATAGTTCCTTGTGCAAGAATTTGTTCACTTCAACATGGCTGATAACACGAACGTGGTAAAAAAGTTTGGTGTTGCCGGTGCTATTTGGTTTGCCTACTTTTTAATTAATTCTTCTGAAACTACCTGTATCCGGGATTTTGTGACTTCCTGTAAATAAAGAGTACTCTAAGTTGTGACAATCATCATAATGATATGAAAATCGGCCTTATATCAGATACACATTCTTACCTCGATCCACAGGTTCAAGAATATTTCGCAGGCAGCGACGAGATCTGGCATGCCGGGGATTTCGGCACCATCGAGGTGGCCGATCAGCTTAGGAGAATTGCCCCTCTGCGCGGCGTGTACGGCAATATAGACGGTCAGGATATCCGGGCCGAGTTCGAGCATGACATGCGTTTCAAGGTGGAAGGTATCGATGTATTTATGACTCATATCGGGGGGAATCCGGGCCGTTACGCTATTCCCATCCGTCAGCATATTTACGCCCACATGCCCGACCTGATGATCTGCGGACACAGCCATATTCTTAAGATTGCGCGAGATCCCGATAATCGAAAATTGTTGTATATAAATCCGGGGGCGGCCGGCAAGCACGGCTTTCAGGTTGAGCGAACGGTTGTGCGTTTTGAGATTGAAAATGGCCGAATATTTAATGTCGAAGTAATTATTCTCGGCCGCAGGTAGCGGCAAAGATTCGCACCTTCCTTCCCGATTTTGCCTATCTTGGTCCATTATGCCCTTCTGCAAGGCAACCCAAGTCCGAACTCAGTGCTATGCAAATCACCATTTTTGATTCCCTCAATTTTGAGAAAGAATACCTCATCGAAGCCAACAAAAAGCGCCACGAGCTTCATTTTATAGAAACCGAATTGAATGAGAAAACCGCCGGACTGGCCGAAGGCTCCGATGCGGTCATCATATTTGTAAATGATCAGGCCGATGCGCCCGTGCTTGCAGCCCTTCATAAACTGGGAGTTCGGTATCTGGCGTTACGCATGGCCGGATTCAACAATGTTGATACCGCGAAGGCGGCCGAACTGGGGCTGAAGGTTGCCAATGTGCCGGAATATTCACCCCATGCCGTGGCCGAACATACGGTTGCGCTGATGCTGGCCCTGAACCGTAAATTGATTCGTGCCAATAACCGGATACGCGATCTTAATTTTTCGCTGGATGGGCTGATCGGCTTCGATATGTACGGCAAAACAGCGGGCGTGGCCGGAACCGGTAAAATCGGGGCCGAGGTGGCCAAAATTCTGCACGGCTTCGGCTGCAAGGTGCTCTGTTTCGATATAAAAGAAAATGAGGAACTAAAGCGCACTGTGAATCCGGAATATGTTTCGCTTGATGAATTGCTTTCATCCTCGGATATCATCACCCTGCATACCCCGCTGAACAAACACACGCATTACATGATAGATGAAAAGGCGGTGGGTAAAATGAAGAAGGGCGTAATGCTGATAAACACATCCCGGGGCGGACTTGTGAAAACCGATGCCGTGATTAAGGGACTGAAGCAGGGCGTAATCGGCTATCTCGGTCTGGATGTTTATGAGGAAGAGGAGGGACTTTTCTTTCATGACCATTCAGAGGATATTCTTCAGGATGATATTCTGGCCCGGCTGTTGGTTTTTCAGAATGTGTTGATTACCAGTCATCAGGCTTTTTTAACCGATACCGCGCTAAAAAACATCTCCCATACCACCTTTCAGAACCTGAACGCCTGGGACGACGGCCTGCATGCACCTCACGAAATCAAACACGAAGAGTAAGCGTACATGGCGGAACGTACCTTCAGGATAGGACGAACATCATACCGGCTTCAAACCGAAGAACATGCTGAATCCATGATAATTCCTCACCGGTTGTTGAGCCGGAAGCCGGCCGAAGACAGCTGGGCGATGGGATTTGGGGATGGAGGCCTTGTATTCGGTAGAAACGGTATCCCTGCCGACCGGCTCGATTTCGGTATGGGGATACTTGGCTCGCCGCGCTATCTGCTTTCATCGGTCGGGACAAGCCCGATTTTTATGGCGGTGTTAATTCAGGATATTTTGCAGATTCTTGATGAATCGGGTGAACATACAGAGCGGCCGGCAGGTGTGGTCATTGAATCCGATGATGCCGAACTTGAACTGGGAGGCAACCACATTAAAGGCAGGCCCTGCGTTTATGAGACGCATCACAGAAAACATGCGAAGCTTTTTGGTTTTCTGGTCAGCTTACCCGAACATATCCCGCGGGATCAGTCTGACGTGCGTGATCTTTTCGAAGTGATGAAGGCTTTCCCCTTCGGTGGTCCTGCCGCAGGCTGGTTCAGCTTTCCCGACACGGAGCATAACACGGTAATGCAGCCCGAGCCGGAATCCGAGCTGACCAATGTGCGTGTCCGGATTTATATTCCATCGCGATTGTGTGATGCCGCCGACTTCGGTTTGTGAAAAAGCGCTGCCGCTAAACGAATAATCTGCCCCGGTGCGACGTTTCTACTGACAATCTTACACAGCACGAATCTCAATCACTGAAATTTTTATGCTACTGCTTCTGTTTCTTTCCGGCTTACTTTTTTCGTTTTCTGACGATGTTGTCACTTTTGTATGGTCGGAGGCCGCCGAGCTGAACGAGGGTGTGCTGGTTACCGACGATGAAAGCCGGTGGAGGCTGATGGAAGCCGGCCCCGGGCAGTATGAAGGCGGAGCAGTGATTCTTACACAATCGGGCTCCAGATCAGGAATAGCCTATTTCGGTGGGGACAGCTTCTCGGTAACGCTGCTTTCAGGTGAACCCGTCCGTGCAGAAGGATTCCGAACAAGCTTGCTGCTGGCCGATACCGAGCACCGCCGTCTTACCTTCACCGACGGCACCACAAGACGCGTCATTGACCCCGATGCAGACCTTGACTTTCCTTCCGGCTCGCTCGTGGAAATGATCATCACCAGAGACAGACGGTACGCCATTGATCTGAGCCGGGGATTACGTATCGCGGTTTCTCCGCCGATGAGAAAGTAGGAGAAATCCGTAAATCCGGCTGCCATCCTGAGGGTTTTTTTATTATTTTGTGTGAGGTGTTACGTGTTTTGTAAAACTATGATTATGTTATGGTTACGCTTAGGTATCAGGTAGCGTTCGTTGTTTTGGCCAATTCAGAATCACTTGTTATTTCTCAGAACTTCATCAAAATGCCTCGCACCGTGAATTCAGGATTTCAACTATTTAAATTTTGCGCATTTCTGCATGAATAAATACTCTCATCTGCACTGTCATACCCAATTCAGCATGCTCGACGGAGCTGCGGGGATTAGTGATCTGGTGTCAAAAGCGAAATCGCTTGAGATGCCGGCCATCGCCATTACCGACCATGGAAATATGTTTGGCGTGCCCAAATTTGTGAATGAAGCGAAAGGGGCCGGCGTAAAACCGATTGTAGGCTGTGAGTTTTATGTTACGCCCGTGAGTATGGATGACCGCGAAAACCGGACCCGCTATCATCAGGTGCTGCTTGCAAAAAATATGACGGGCTACCGGAATTTGGTAAAGCTCTGCTCTTTGGGATATGTTGACGGCCTCTACTATAAGCCGCGTATCGACAAACCTACGCTTCAGAAATATTCGGAAGGCCTGATAGCCTCTACCTGCTGTATTGCCAGCGAGGTAAATCAAACGATTCTCAACAAAAGTGAAGAAGAGGCCAAAAAGGTTTTTGAGTGGTATCTGGATGTTTTCGGTGAAGATTATTATATCGAAATACAGCGCCACAGTCTGCGGGACCAGGATATCTGCAATGA
>PXDL01000258.1 GCA_003566395.1 Balneolia bacterium
GGATTTCAGGTTGACTACGACTGGAAACGTTCACAAAAATCCGATTCAGGACGCCGCAGAGGCAGTTCAGACGCTCAACCGGTAAAAGCGGCTGCAAAATTTGACGGCATCACCTATGATATACAGAGCCCTTCGGAACTGTCGGTCGGGGTTAAGGTTTATCATGAAAAATTCGGAGTCGGGAAAATCGTGGGGCGTGAAGGCTCAGGTCCGGATATGAAAATTACGGTGTTCTTTAAGCAGTTCGGCCAGAAAAAGCTGATGCTCCGTGTGGCCCGGCTGAAACGCATTGAGTAAACTTGAAGACAGACCGAAAAAAAATTGAACCATAAACCAAGCTTGTCCGTTAAAGACCCGTATCTTACTCGCAATCATCTACAGCTATGTTTGCAGTGCAGCACTATTTCACAGATTAATCCTGTATTGAGTAATTATGAGATCAGATTTTAGCAAAGGCACCCGCCTTAAAGATGTATTAAACGAACTCTGGGCAGATATCAAAGAGCGTGTTTTCGGTCCGGAGCGAAAATTAGAGCCTATTCCCGTTCGTAACCGGGACTAATTTATTTGCAAACAATCTCCGGCCGGAAACGCCGGATTCTTCAACTGTTTATAGTTTGACAGGTGATAGATTTTACTCTTCGCCTCTGTATGAAAGCCGGATTCTCCAAACCTCTGCCCTTCTTTCCGGCATCTTTTTTTTAGCAGCCGACAGGTTTCAGGCTCCGGGCACGTGGTGGTGCTGTAATTATGGCACAACAAAAAATAAGCCCATTGCTAATATGGCTTGATTCCTGCGGATTCTTCCGAACGTACTGACGTATTGTAAATGAAATACGAATTGGCTCTGTTATTGGTACAATTAACGAAAGTTTCATTCTTTCACACTTTCAACCTTCCGGCAAAACGACCGGACCGGGTTATATTTAGAAGATCAATTTTATGAAAGACAGATTATTAGACCCAAGACTACAGTTCGGTGATAAAGGTTTTGACGACTTTGAACAAGCCATTCCTTTACTTTCCGAAGAAGAAGAGCGCAAAATTTCCGAATCCGGTATTCCCGACACCCTTCCGATTCTTCCATTGAAAAATACCGTGCTGTTTCCCGGCGTGGTCATACCCATTACCGTCGGACGCGACCGCTCTCTTGAGCTTGTTAAATCGGCCTACGAATCCGATAAAATTATCGGAATTGTTACTCAGAAAAACAGCGATCAGGAAGATCCGACCACCGAAGACCTGTATCATATAGGTACGGTTGCCCAGATTTTGAAGCTGATTAAAATGCCCGACGGCAGCAAGAGCATCGTCATTCAGGGTAAGAGTGTTTTCAAGATCAACCAATTTATTCAGGAAGAGCCGTTTTATAAAGCTGCTGTTGAGCAGTATGATAACATTCAGGATATGGAAGGCCTCGAACTTGATGCCGCCATTCGCTCGGTGAAAGAGACCGCATCCCAAATCGTGAATAAATCGCCCAACATCCCTTCGGAAGCGGCCGTAGCGATCAACAACATCAACAGCCCGACCTTTTTACTCAATTTTATTTCCTCCAATCTGAATATCAGTAATGAGGAAAAACAAGGACTTATTGAAATACAGCCGTTTTCCGAGCGGTTGAAAAAGGTGATTAACTTTCTGGAGAAAGAGCTGCAGGTACTGAGCCTGAGCGAAGAAATTCGCACCAAGGTAAAAACCGATATCGACGAGCAGCAACGCGATTTTTATTTGCGTCAGCAGTTAAAAGCCATTCAGGAAGAGCTGGGCGAAGACAGCGATCAGCAGGATGTGGAGAAACTTCGCAACCGCGCCCTCGAACGTAAAGACAGTTTCCCCGAAACGGCCTGGAAAACGCTCAATAAGGAACTTGACCGCTTGCAGCGAACGCCGGCTCAGGCACCGACCCACGGCATCATCCTGAACTATGTGGAAACGCTGATTGATCTTCCGTGGAATAAATTTTCAGAGGATAAGCTGGATCTGAAAAATGCGCGTCAGATTCTTGATGAAGACCATTACGGGCTTGAGAAAGTTAAAAAACGTATTATCGAATACCTGGCCGTACTCAAGCTCAAGAAGGATATGAAGGCGCCCATCCTCTGTTTTTACGGACCTCCCGGCGTGGGTAAGACCTCGCTCGGTAAATCCATTGCGCGTTCCATAAACCGGGAATTTGCGCGTTTCAGCCTGGGCGGACTTCGGGACGAGGCCGAAATTCGCGGTCACCGCCGTACTTACATCGGTGCGCTGCCCGGCCGCATCATCCAGAATATTAAAAAAACAGGCACAAGCAATCCGGTGATGATGCTTGACGAGATCGATAAAGTTGGCGCCGATTTCCGGGGTGATCCTACCTCGGCCCTGCTCGAAGTTCTTGATCCGGAGCAAAACAACAGCTTTTACGATAATTATCTGGAGCTGGAATACGACCTCAGCAAAGTTCTCTTCATCGCCACGGCCAACTCGCTGGAATCCATTCCCGGCCCGCTGCGTGACCGCATGGAGATTATTCCGATAAGCGGATACACCCTTGAAGAAAAAACCGAGATCGCAAAAAAATACCTTATCCCGAGACAGCTTGAGGAAAACGGGCTAAACGTATCGAATATCAGTTTCGAGCCTGAAGCCATCCACGAACTCATCGACGGATATACACGGGAATCCGGGGTACGAAATCTGAATCGGGAAATCGGCTCGGTTGCGCGGAATGTAGCCAGTCAGATTGCCGCGGAGGAAATCGAATCGCGCGATATTGATAAAAAAGCCGTGGAAGACATTCTCGGCAAGCGGAAGTTTTTCAGTGATGTTATTGAGCGGACCACCGTTCCGGGCGTTTCTACAGGACTCGCATGGACGCCCTACGGCGGCGACATTTTATTTATCGAAGCCAGCGTATCGCGCGGAAGCGGGAAGATCCAGATTACGGGTCAGCTCGGGGATGTTATGAAAGAGTCGGCAAGTCTGGCTGTTTCGCATCTTAAAACCATTTCCGATGAGCTCAATATTCCGGAAAGCGCCTTCACAGAGTGGGATCTGCACATTCACGTTCCGGCCGGTTCAGTTCCCAAAGACGGGCCGAGCGCAGGTATAGCGCTATTATCGGCCGTGGCTTCCATATATACACAGCGGAAAGTAAAAAATACGCTGGCCATGACGGGAGAAATTACGCTGAGAGGCACCGTTCTTCCGGTAGGCGGAATAAAGGAAAAAGTGTTAGCTGCACGAAGAGCCGGCATCAAAACGGTGATTTTACCGGCCAAAAACGAAAAAGATGTAGCTGAAATTGAATCCGAAACGATTGAGGGCATTGACTTTACCTATCTCGAACGCATGGAGCAACTGCTTGATCTTGTGCTTGACGAGACGCCTGAAAACGACCCTCTTGAAAAGTTTAAATCAAAAAAAACAAATAAAACAGAAGAAGCCGGAACGAATAACCAGTCCGGCGTAGTTACTACAGTACATTAAATGACCCCCCTCATTTATTGGTACATTGAAGGATACATAAGCACATATAAGAGCTCCGGATTGATTTCCGGAGCTTTTTTTTATTGAAGGGGTTGGCAATATACAGCAAAGTACCAGCTTTTCCACTTTTTTTTCTCGATCTGTTCTGTGTAATATGGGGCTGCTAACCATACTACAGACCAACTATGCCGACTGGAAAAGTTTTAAAATCTACCGGAAAATGGTACACCGTGATGCCCGAAGAAAATCGCAAGGATAGGGTGATGTGCCAGATTCCGGGTAAATTCAGATTAAAGGGCCTCAAACAAACCAACCCTATTGCCGTGGGGGATGTGGTTGACTACACCATTCTTCAGGACGGCAGCGGTATTATTGATGACATCAGGGAACGCACTACAAAGATTTCCCGGAGAGCTACGCACGGCAAAAAAGGAGAGCATATTCTGGTGTCTAATGTGGATCAGGGATTTGTGGTGCAGGCCGTTGAGCAGCCCCGCTACCGCACCGGCTTTATCGACCGTTTTCTGGTTTCCGCCGAGGCCTTTGATATCCGCGCCTGCATTATTCTAAACAAAGCCGATCTGGGAACAGAAGAACAGGCCGATGATATTGCCTCCACCATCCGCATTTACGAGCAGCTCGGATACGATATCATGTTAAGCAGCATCTACGATCCCGAATCGGTTGAGGCGCTTTCAACTATGATGGCTCATAAAACTTCGGTATTTATCGGACCTTCCGGAACCGGCAAAACAAGCCTTCTAAACGCCATACAGCCGGGACTCGAGCACACCGTAGCGGAGGTCTCGTCTTTTTCCAATAAAGGCAAGCACACCACCACTTTTGCCGAACTCATTCCGCTGGACAACGGGGGCTTTCTGGCCGATACGCCGGGTATCCGTGAATTCGGGCTTATTCATTTCGAGCCTTCCGAAATCGCCGGTTATTTTCCTGAGATGCGGGCGGTAAGCCGGGAATGCAAATTCTACAACTGTACACACCTGCACGAACCCGGCTGTGCGGTGATGGAAGCGTTTCAGGACGGCCTCATCGCTCCGTCCCGCTACGACTCCTATATCAGCATGTATGAATCCCTGACCGATGAGGCGCGGTCGGCCGGAAGCCGCAAACGCTAAAGATTTTTTCAGGCTTCCGGTTTTTTCGTGGGGAAAGGTTTCAATTTGTTATATTTGGCTCTTGATACCTTATTGTTCTGAATATATAATCAGCTAAACATCCGGATCAGAATATCTTACGACCATACCTGTCTCTCAACTGTCCGTTAGTCTGCTTTTACCCTCCGGCTTTTCTGCTTTCCTGAAATCATCTTTAAATCCTTGTCTGATTCTATGCTTAACTTTCCTTTTTCAGCTGAAAAGAATGACGTTTTCGATACTGTGGAAACGTATATCCGTGGTCATGATTTCATCATATCCGCCATGGACGACAAACGGCCCTGGGGCGGTTTTTTTGTGCTGGATGAATCTGAGGCCCAGCGGTTTATAGAAACCTTTTTCTCTCATCTTAGCTTCGAATCGTTTAAGCATTTCGCTCACCTGAGCCCTAAAATACTAATTGTGGAACCCGGTAAGCGTCTTTCGTGGCAATATCATCACCGCAGAGCCGAAATCTGGAAAGTGATAGGCGGACGCGCCGGAGTGGTGGTAAGCGATAACGACGAGCAAACACCGGTTCGCAAGCTTGAATCAGATGATGTCGTTGAGCTTAAACAAGGAGAGCGGCACAGACTCATTGGCCTCGAAGGATGGGGCATCATAGCCGAAATCTGGAAACATACCGATCCTGAAAATCCCTCCGATGAAAACGATATCGTGCGGGTGGAAGACGATTTCGGCAGATAAGCCTGATCAATTGAGCGATCCCGGCTTGCCGTTTATCAACCTGCTTAATGAGCTTTCAGCCAGTTTTTTGCCACGCCCACCTCAACCTTAACCGGCACGTTTAGCTCCATAGCCTTTTCCATTTCCGATTGAACCATTGGTTTTACGCGCTCAAGCTCGTTTTCAGGCACTTCAAAAAGCAATTCATCATGCACCTGAAGCAGCATACGTGTTTTAAGCTTTTCATCAAATAACCGGCCATGAAGTTTAATCATTGCCACTTTAATTAAATCTGCCGCCGTTCCCTGAATCGGCATATTAATGGCCGTTCGTTCGGCGAATCCACGCATATTGGGGTTTGAAGAGCGGATTTCGGGGATGTACCGGCGCCGGCCCAGCAGCGTGGTTACGTACCCGTGTTCCCGCGCAAATTCGGTGGTTTTATTGATGTATTCCCTTATGCCCGGAAAGCGTTCGAAATAGGCATCGATAATGTCCCCGGCTTCCGAACGACCGATCCCCAGCCGCTGTGCCAATCCGAAAGCACTTACGCCGTACGGAATACCGAAATTGACTTCCTTGGCCTTGCGGCGCATTTCCCGATCTACCTCTTCGGTTTCCTTCAGCTCAAAAATTTCCCGGGCCGTCCGGGCATGGATGTCTTCATCATTCCGGAAAGCTTCCGTCATCGATTCGTCCTCGGAAATGGAGGCTATCACCCGGAGTTCGATCTGGGAGTAGTCGGCCGCCAGCAGCATACATCCGGGTTCGGCGATAAACGCCTTTCTGATCTCACGCCCACGCTCGGTGCGGATAGGTATATTCTGAAGATTCGGATTGGATGATGAAAGCCTGCCCGTTGCCGCCACCTGCTGATTAAAGCTGGTATGCACCCGCCCGGTCTCCTGATGAATAAGACGCGGGAGAGCGTCCACATAGGTGGATTTAAGCTTGGAGAGCGAGCGGTAATCCAGAATCAACCCCGGCAGTTTGAATCCCTGATTGGCCAATCCGCTCAACACCTGCTCGTTGGTTGAATACTTGCCGCTTTTGGTTTTTTTCCCGGTCGGCAGCCCCAGCTTTTCAAACAGCACGTCGCTTAGTTGAGCGGGACTGTTAATATTGAAGGTTTCTCCGGCTTCATCATAAATTGCCTTTTGCGCCTGCTCCATATCTTTCCCAAGCTGGGCTGAAAAACTTGTCAGCATGTCCCGGTCCAGCTTCACTCCGTTCATTTCCATATTTGCCAGAACCGGTACCAGCGGGAACTCCAGGTTTCGGGCCACCTCATTCAGCTCGTCCTTTTCAAGCTTTTCCTGAAGCAGCTCATACAGTTGCAGGGTGATGTCGGCGTCCTCACACGCATACGGGCTGACGTCCTCCACGGGGATATCCCGCATCGATTTCTGCTTTTTTCCCGAACCGATAAGTGAACTGATCGAAACCGGCTCGTATCCGAGGTACTGACGGCTCAGCTCATCCATTCCGAGCTTTTGATTAGAATCTATCAAATAAGCGGCAATCATAGTATCATATACCTTTCCCTTGATCTCTATGCCGCAGCGCTTCAAAATGATGTAATCATATTTATAATTGTGAGCTATCTTGAGGGCGTCGTTTTCGAAAACCTGTTTAAGCTTTTCAAGCTCGTTAAATAAAACTCCCTTTTCACCGGATTCATCCACGCTAACATACCAGGCCTCACCCTTTTTGATGCTGAAGGCAATCCCGA
>PXDL01000103.1 GCA_003566395.1 Balneolia bacterium
ACCTCCGTACCGGTCCGACACACACCCAATGGCAAGCGCGGTAAAAATAGATCCGGCAAACGGATTGATTTTCCTTGCAGATGCCAACCTTGGACGGATGTTAATTTACAATCGTAACCTCGATATTGTTGACACTTTTGAAGTACCGGCGGCTATTTCTCATATCGCCTTTATCAACAATCCATCCGAAGAGGGAAGGAGAGAGCTGATGATTACCTACATCGCAAATATCAATCCGTCGGATGCCAAAGATGGGTTTATTTCCCGTGGATGGTACGATCCGGACAGCGGCAACGGTGAGTTCGATGATCGGTTTATCGAGAATCTGGCTCGTCCGGTCGAAGCCCTGCTTGCAGATCTCAACCAGAATGGTGAAATGGATCTTCTCGTAAGTGAATTTGGTCACCGGGAAGGTTCTGTGTTCTGGCTGAAAGGGGAGGGAGATGGTAATTTCAATCAGCAAAAAAACACGCTGATCAACACGCCCGGTTGCCTCGATAGTGAAATCGTAGACTGGACCGGAAACGGGCTTCCCGATATTCTGGTGCTCTGTTCACAAGTGGACCAGGCGATTTACTTGTTTAAGAACCGGGGGAATGGGGAATTTAGTCGCACGACACTGCTCCGGTTCCCGATTACTGCAGGATCCAGCTCGTTTGAGGTGCACGATTTTAATGGGAATGGCCGACTCGATATTCTCTACACCAGCGGTGATAACGCCGACTACTCCATGGTTTACAAACCGTATCATGGTGTATATATCTACACAAATGATGGAGACGATCAATTTACCGAATCCTGGTTTTATCCTATCAACGGAGCCTATAGCGCGAAAGCGAGAGATTTTAGCGGTGACGGATCACTTGATATTGCTGTCACGTCTTTCTTTGCCGATTATGCACGTAAGCCGCAGGAGGGATTCATATTTTTTAAAAACAGCGGCAATTTGGCATTCACACCCTATCACCCGCCAGAAGCATCATATGGCCGCTGGATAGCTATGGATACGGCCGACTGGACAGGTAACGGAAAAGATGATATTGTATTAGCTAACTTTTCACTCGGCCCTACAAAAGTACATGAGCAGGTTGAAGCTATTCTAACACAAAGTCCGCACTTACTGGTATTGAGAAATTTGTCTGCATCAAGTAACTAAAATACAAAGTGAGTTGAGGTGTAAAGTAATTTTTATTCCTGGATAATTCCGGTCAATATTACGCTTTTCTCATCTTTACTGACCCGAGATATAACTGCACTTTTGAATCTCTTGGTAAAATAGTGTTGTAAAAACACTTTTAATCTGAATAAAGCTTATCTGAAGGAGAGAAAAGGCACTTTTGCACACCTGATTTACCTCTTATCCCCACTTAAAAAGGGATTATCTGCAAATTCTGACAAACAAAACAACAAGATAGTATTAGCTATAGAAAGGCAAATTAGTAACCTTTTTAACAGCTATTTAAACTCACAATAATCTTTATCTAACAAAGAATCACTCATATCAAATCATAAGGGCAATATGAATTCAAACATACGATTAGTCTCTTTCTTGAAGATACTATTGGTCGTCCCGCTTCTGCTTGGACTATCCAATAGTGTCTTAGCTCAACATCAGGTGACAGGTACTGTTACAGATGCAGAAACCGGAGAAGCGCTTCCCGGTGTAAGTGTCTTAGTACAGGGAACCGATAGCGGGGCTGCAACCGGCCTCGATGGAAGTTTTACTCTAACAGCCCCTTCAGGTGATGCAACACTTGTTATTACGTACATCGGTTACGAAAGGCAGGAAGTGCCAATTGACGGCCGATCTGAAATTAATGTAGAAATGGTAAGTGCAGCAATCTTAGGTCAGGATGTTGTTGTGGTCGGTTACGGTACACAGCGAGTGGAAGATCTTACAAGCTCCATCTCCAGTGTGTCTTCGGATGAATTTGTGCAAGGCTCCTCCCGTAGTGCAGCTGAACTCATTCAGGGCCAGACGGCTGGTTTGATTGTAACTACCTCAAGCGGTAATCCCCGGTCAAGAGGTCAGATTAGTCTGCGCGGTATTACAACTCTGAATGCGAGTACTTCGCCTCTTATTTTGGTGGATGGCGTTCCCGGTTCACTCGACACGGTAGCTCCGGAAGACATTGAATCAATCGATATTCTGAAAGATGGATCAGCTGCCGCGATCTACGGCTCACGAGGCCAGAACGGTGTGATTCTGATTCAGACACGAAGAGGAGCACGCGGACAGGCACCCACAATTCAATACAGCGGTTATGTAAATACGCAGACCGTTTACAATCGTCCTGAGATGCTGACTGGTGATGATTATCGCCGCCTGATCGATGAAGGCGTAAATTTTCAGGATTATGGCGCAAATACCGACTGGCAGGATGAAATTATGCAGACTCCGTACGGCCAAACTCATAATCTTACCTTGATGGGCGGATCGGATAATACCAGTTACACCGCCTCTCTGAACTATAAACAGTGGGAAGGTATCTTCATCACATCAGATGATAATGAGTTAACCGGGCGAATTAATATCCGGCACTCTATGTATGATGATATGCTCACCGCTGATGTAAACCTGCTCTCAAGAAAACGAACGTTTGATGATTCATTTGGAAATTACGATTATCGCCAGGCGCTTATCCGAAACCCGACCGACATTGTACGAGATCCTGTAGACGGATCCTGGGTTGAGAGGGACGGGTTTAACTACGATAACCCGGTTTCAAGAATTCGTGAGACGAGTAGTGATGTAGAACAGCGTGAACTCCGCCTGAACGGTACTTTAACACTCGACCCAACGGAGAATATTAGCTTGTCTCTGCTTGGATCTACTACGTTATATAATGATCAGCGCGGATTTGCACGATCATTTAATCACACAGCAACCGTTATGGGTGGCGAAAATGGATTCGGCAGCCGAAACTTTGATTCCAGCACAGAAAACCTGCTCGAATTTACAGCTAACTACCAGGATGTGGTTGGTGCCCACGATTATGGGCTTCTTGCGGGATATAGCTGGCAGGAAACAACGTACGAAGGGTTTGGCGCGAGCAACTACCGTTTTCCAACCGATTTGTTTTCATACAATAACATTGGTATTGGTAATGCACTCTCAGATGGAGAGGCAGGCATGGGTAGCTACAAAAATGATTATCGCCTGATCGGTTTTTTCAGCCGTGTAAATTATATTTTTGACAGGCGATACCTTTTTATGGCGAGTGTGCGATATGAAGGAAACTCCCGCTTTGGTGATAACCATAAATGGGGAATGTTTCCGGCAGTGTCTGCAGGGTGGAGAATCAGCGAAGAGAGCTTCATGGACAGCTTTGATTTTCTGAATGATCTGAAAGTCCGTGCCGGTTTTGGTATTACAGGTGTGGCTCCTGGTCAATCCTACCTATCACTTACAAGCTATTCCTACGGTGGACGTATGCTTGTTGATGGCAACTGGGTTCAGGGTATCTCACCCGCAAGGAATCCGAATCCGGACCTTAGGTGGGAACAAAAAGAAGAGATCAATGTGGGTGTCGATTTTACCATGTTTAATGATCGCCTGTCCGGTACATACGATATCTACCAGCGGGATACCAAAGATATGCTCTGGAACTACTCCGTGCCGGTACCACCCTACCTGTTTGGAAGTATTCTTGCCAATGTAGGGCACATAAGAAACTACGGTATGGAAGCCTCTCTGAAATATACCGCTGCACAGACCGAAAATTTCCTCTGGAATACCAGTGTGAACTACTCAACGAATTCTAACCGACTGGTAAGCCTTTCCGATGATCTTTTTGAGACATCAGACGATTTCTTCTACGCCGGATACACTGGCGAACCAATACAGCAAAGTACACACCGGGTAGATATTGGCGGACCAATCGGTAACTTTTACGGATGGGATTCAGTGGACATTACTCCGGAAGGGGAGTGGATTATCCAAAATGCAGAAGGTGAGCTGATGCCAATCAGTGATGCAGGTCTTGGGGACAGAACGGTACTCGGAAACGGTATACCCGATCACTTTCTGTCGTGGAATAATAATTTCAGATACCAGAATTTTGATCTGAATGTGACCATGCGAGGTGCGTTCGGCCACCAGATTCTAAACTTTCAGCGTCTGTATTACGAGAATCCAAGGGTTATTCAGTATAACATGCTTAATACTGCTTTTGATGAGGTATTTGGTAAAGCTCAACTCAATCAGGATCTCGCCTATGTAAGTTACTACATCGAAGATGGCGACTACTGGAAGCTCGATAACGTAACACTGGGCTATACCATTGATCTTACCCGGTTTGCAATCAATAATGCAAGGGTATACGTCTCCGGTCGAAATCTCTATACGCTCACCGGATACAAAGGAATGGATCCTGAAGTCAGTTTTTCTGGCACAGATCCCGGTTCCGACCAAAGGGATAAATTCCCAACGACCCGAACATTTACACTCGGTGTAAATCTTACGTTTTAAAAGAAACTTCTAAATAAAGCACATTATGTTTAAAGTAAAACAGATTGTTACGTTTGTCGTGCTCGGGTCGCTGATTATGCTGGCCTCCTGCACGGATTTATCGGAAAATGTGTACGATCAGATCACGGAGGAGAATTTTAATCCTACCGGTGACGAGATCGGATCACTTGTGGCACCGGCCTATTCGGTGCTTCGGGGGATGAAACTCGGCTGGTACTCCTATTTTGACCTTCAGGAAGAATCATCCGATATCATGGTTACTCCTGTGCGGCCCAACGGCTGGTATGATGGTGGGGTTTATATCCGTCTTCACCGCCACAATTGGGATCGATTTCAGGGCCAGCCAAACAGTTTATACGGCAATGCCTTTAACGGCATCAACTCGGCAAACCGTGTGATCTTTCAGCTCGAATCAGGAGCCGTTGTTATGGATTCCGGATCAGAGCAGGTTCTCTCGGAACTTCGCGGGGTTCGTGCCTACTACTACTGGCTGCTTCTCGATAATCACGGAAACGTGCCGATTGTAACCGACTTTGCCGATGATTCTCTTCCAGAGCAAAGTTCAAGGCAGGAAGTTTATAATTTCATTCTAAGCGAATTAGATGAGATAATGCCTAACCTTAGTACGGAAACAGGAAATGCAACCTATGGCCGCTTTAACTACTGGGCAGCACAAGCGCTGCTGACCCGTATTTATCTGAATGCTGAAGTTTATACCGGCACCCCTCAGTGGGAAGAGGTCATTGATCGTGCGGATGAAATCATTGATAGTGGACTATTTGCACTGGAACCTACCTATAAGAATAACTTTTCACTGACGAACGACAACTCAGGTGAAGCGATTTGGGCTGTACCATATGATGAGACCCTTGGAACAGGGAACCAGTATCACATGAAAAGTTTACCGCCCATTATGCAGCGTATTTGGGGAATGCAGGCGCAACCATGGGGCGGTAACGCAGCACTTCCACAGTTCATCGATACCTATGATGAAGATGACGGCCGGCTGGATGATACCTGGCTGACAGGGTCCTATGATGATCCGGATACGGGTGAAGAGCTCGTTAGTTTCCAGAACTACCTGGAGACGACCGAATCAGGCGTTCCACAGCCGTTTGACTGGGGATATTCTCCGGCAAAATATGAAATTCCTGTCCCAGGAGCCCAGGTAAATATCTCTACCGATTATCCTGTATTCCGTTATGCTGAAACGCTTATGTCGAAAGCTGAAGCACTACTCCGTTTGGGAAATGGTGGTGAAGCAGCAAACTATGTGAACCTGGTACGTGAGCGAAACTTCGATCCGTTCTCTGAAGATAAAAGGGTTAGCGCAGCTGACCTTGAAGGCGGAAGTTCCTATCCCTACGGCTTTGTAGAAGATGGTGAAGTTGTGGATTTTGAAGGTGGTGATGATATTGTTTATGGCGGAATGTTAGATGAGCTCGGTTATGAGTTTGCGGCTGAAGGCCACCGACGTATGCAGCTTATACGCTTCGAGACAACTTCCGGCGAACCGGTATTTACAGCAAAAAGCTGGTTCAAACGACGGGCCACCAACAGCCCGCACCTGACCATCTTCCCGCTGAGTGACGGTGTACTAAATACTAACACCAACCTGAGTCAGAACCCGGGATATGACTAAAATTTCCCTCAATTAATTTATTTGTAACCTCAAAAGCGGTGCATGGAAACATGTGCCGCTTTTTTTGATGGGTGTATGGTCAGGAACATTTACCAACGATCAGATATGATATTTATAAAGTAAACAAACATGTTTCGATTTTCGAAGCCTTTAGGGATTATCAATTGTGCATAATTCAAAACCTTCAGAAATTCCATATCCGATAGGGTAAAAACCGTATGACAATATTTAAATACTTGTAATGGATTTGTGCTGCATTCCAACCGAAAACCGCCCGGATGGGGTGGTATGTTTGAATAAATGCAGATTGATTCACAAAATCTTTTCTAAGGCGAACCATCATTAAAGGGCGAACAAATATTTCGGTGGTTGTCTAATAAATTAGGTGACAAACTAACCCCGTTGATTATTATCTGTGAACCCCCATTGGAAATTGTTCCCTATCCCTCATTAATGAACCGGCCGATGAATCGGTTCGGTACATCAGCTTCGAACGAGGCGCATATCAACAGCCCGGGGTCGCAACACTGGGAAAATAGGGTGGTCACAAATACCAAAAACCACGAGTTGATAATCAATACAGAATCAATGAACCCACCGAGGGGTATCCGATGAATTTTGTACCACATCGTATCCGTAAATCTATTGATTCGTATTAATTCATTCTGATAACTTAATTAATCACGATTCTCATGAGAAATATTTCTACAATCATATTCATTATATACAGTCTAATCATAATCGGATGTTCAGATTCCAACCCGGCCGGGTTTAATGACAGCGATGAAAACGGCGGTAAAAATCCCGAAAATGGCTTGAAAATATATATATCGGATGAATTTTCGGATATGGATTTCAATGACAACTCCAGCAGATGGAGTTTTGAAAGAAGCAGGGAGTCC